>JAHBXR010000027.1 GCA_019636335.1 Pirellulales bacterium | reverse complement strand
TTCGCGCGGTTCGCGTGCGCTTTGTCCCAGGACATGGACCATTTCGGCGCCCAGCAACAGCATGGCGCTCGAGAAGTAGGCCCAGATCATCATGGCGATGAACGAGCCGATGATGCCGTACGCGGTATAGCGCGTGCCGATGACCAGCGCAACGAGCAGGCTCTGGCCGATCTGCCAGGCAGACGCGGCGACGATGGCGCCGATCCAGGCGTCGCGCCAACGAATCTTCGTGCGTGGCAGAAACTTGTAGATCAGCGAAAAGCAGAGCATGCTGATCGCCAAACCGATGAGTAGTTGCGTGCCGTGCCACGCCGTCTGCTCGCCCGCCCATTCGACGGCAATCGTGCGGATCGTCGACAAGATCACGCCGATGATAAAGACCGCGACGACGAGCAGCCCGCTCGAGATCAACATGACGAAGGCCCGCACCCGCGTCACCAGGGCGCTGCGCACGGCTGCCTTCCAGCCGTGGTGATCGGAGTTGGCGTTCGTTTTCCAGATGCGATCGAAGGCCCGCTCGCACTGCGCGAAGATGCCGATCGCGCCGATGCAGAGGGTGACCAGCCCGACCGGGCCCCCGAGCGGCGCCCGCAAGCGCACCTCGGCCAGCATGTGCTCGATCTGATCTCCGAGCCAAGGTGAGGTATTCTCGGCGATCATCTGCACCAGCTCGCGCTGCGCGCTCTGGGCCTCGGCCGAGACGCGCAGCGCCATGCCCAGCGCCGAGGTGAGCACGAGCAGCAGCGGAAAAAAGGAAAAGGCGGCGTAGAACGCCATGGCCGCCGCCAACGAATTGCCATCGTCGTCGTTCCACTGGCTGACCGTCTGGCGCAGCAGGTGGAAGACGCGCGCAGCGCGACCCAACATGAAAGTCATTCCTCGAACGCAGTACCCGGCACGGCTGGCACGCCCACCGTCATGCAAAAGTGTAGCTGCTGGTGGCGCCAGACGACGAACGATCGCATTTCGCTCGCCTGGGGAGCGACTTGCTCGGCGGCAGACCGGATGTCAGACTGTGGTCTCGCCCCACTGGGCAAGGCGCCGCGCGGCGGTCGAGCCCCCCTCTGCGCAGACTGCCATCACCTCACTTGCGGATGCCACCATGAAGACTTTGATCTCTCTGACCATTTTGGCCGCGGCGCTGGGCGTCGCCTGGACCTTTATCTCACCTGCCGAGGAGAATCGCGCGATGGCTGCCGGATCGAAAGCCGCGGGACCGCTGCTGGTCCACAATGTCTACTTCACGCTGAACGACAATTCGCCGCAAAACGTCGAGGCCCTGGTCGCGGCGTGCAAGAAGTATCTCGTGAACCACGAGGGAGTCGTCTTCTTCGCCGTGGGCACGCTGTCGGATCTCGACCGCCCAGTAAACGACCGCGGCTTCGACGTCGGCCTGCACGTTATCTTCGCCGATCGCGCCGCGCACGATAAGTACCAGGTCGCCCCCGATCACCTGAAGTTCATCGAAGAGAACAAGGCCACCTGGAAGCAGGTCCGCGTGTTCGACTCCGACGCCGAGCAGCTTCAATCAAAGTGAGGCCAAAAGCTCTCACGCGGAGACGCGGAGAAGGTTTATTAACGCGGGCGCCACGACGTAGGAGCGCGATGATGCGTGACCTGGCAGAAGATTCCTCCGCGCCTCCGCATGTTCCCATCGCGCTCTTGGCGACTTCGCGGTGAATCACTCTGACGTCGAGTGATTCAAGAGCCGCATGCCGTTGAAGATCACGATGAGGCTGGCTCCCACGTCGGCGGCCACGGCCATCCACATGGTGGCCACGCCGACGGCGGCCAGCACCAGCACGAGCAGCTTGATGGCGATCGCGAACGTGATGTTCTGCGCCAGCAGCGTGCGGCAACGTCGGCCGAGCGAGAAGAGCTCGGCCACGCGGCCGAGATGGGGCGTCATCACGATGACATCCGCCGTCTCGAGTGCCGTGGCGCTGGCCTCCGCTCCCATGGCGATCCCCAGGTGCGACGCGGCGAGCGCCGGCGCGTCGTTGACGCCGTCGCCGACCATCGCCAGGTGAGGGCGTGCGGCGGCCAGCTCGCGGACGGCCGCCAGCTTCTCGTCGGGCAGGAGGCCCGCGCGCACTTCGTCGATTCCCAACTCGCGCGCCACGCGTGCGGCCACTTCGGCATGGTCGCCGGTGAGCATCGTGATGGGGTGAATCTTCAGGCGGCGCAACTTGTCGATGGCCGCCTTGGCATCGCGCCGTGGCGCGTCGCGCATCAAGACAATCCCCCACAAGGCAGCGCTGGCGCCGACCAGGACGGCGGCGAGGCCATCGTCGCCTCCGTTGGCCTCGGCGAGGGCACGCGACAAGGTCTCTTCGTCCACGCCGCCATGTTCGACGAGATAGCGCCGGCTGCCGACAAAAAACTGCTGGCCGTCGAGCTTCCCCGTCACGCCACGCCCCTGCTCGGCGGCGAAATCGGCCGGCTCTGCCAGCGGTATTGCTCGGCGATTCGCCTCGGCCACGATGCCTGCCGCCAGCGGGTGCGCGCTGTGCGCCTCGAGCGCGGCAGCGACGCGCAGCACCTCCTCTTCTCGATGGCCCGGCTGCGCGACGACCCGGATGACCTCGGGTCGCCCCATGGTGAGGGTGCCCGTCTTGTCGAGCGCGATGCTGTCGACACGCCCGGCACTCTCGAGATGCACGCCCCCTTTAATGAGCACTCCACGCCGCGCTGCGGCATTCAGGCCACAGACAATGGTGACGGGCGTCGAGATCACCAGCGCGCAGGGACACGCGATGACGAGCAACACCAGGCCGCGGTGAATCCAATCGATCAGGCGGACGCTGCCGAGGGCATCGGGCCAGACACCAACCCATTCCAGCAATGCCGGCCCGAGGGCGACGAGCACGGCCAGCACAATTACGGCCGGCGTATAGCGACGCGCGAATTGATCGACAAAGCGTTCCGTCGGCGAACGAGCCGCTTGTGCCTGTTCGACCAGGCGTCCGATCTCGGCCAGCACGCTCTCGTCGGCGCGGCGCGTGGCGCGCACCTTGAGCGAACCATCGCCATTGAGCGTGCCGGCAAAAACGTCGTCCCCCGTGCGACGCGCCACCGGTTTGCTTTCGCCGGTGATGGGGGCCTGGTTGATCGTCGTTTCGCCCGACTCGATGCGGCCGTCGGCGGGCAGCCGCTCGCCCGGTTTCACCAGCAGCAGGTCGCCCGGCTGCACGCTGCGCGGATCGACGTCGTCGGCAGGCCCTGGTTCGAGCCGATGCGCCACCGCCGGCGCCAGCCCGGCCAACGTGCCCACGGCGCGCCGCGCGCGGTCGAGACTGGCCCGTTCGAGCCACAGCGCCACTCCGAAGAGCAACATCGCCGTGGCCGCTTCGAAGTAATCGCCCGTCAGAATCGCCCCGGTGGCGGCGATCGTCATGAGGGCATTCATGTCGAGCGCCAAGAGCCGCACGGCGCGCCAGCCGGCCTGGGCCACGCGCGCTCCGGAAACGATGGTCGAGGCAATGGCGAGCGTCGCCACTACCCCATCCGACTCACCGGCAGCCAATCGCCAGGCGACCGCCGCCAGCAGCAACGCCCCGCCGATCCAAAGAGAGGTGCGGCGCGGCTGTTTGGTCACTAGCGGCAGTTCGGCGGAAGTCTGGCTAGCCACCTCGGCCGGGAAACCGATCTCGCGCACGCGGGCCACGAGCGTCGCGGCATCGAGGCGCGCCGGATCGAACTCGACGCGCAACGTCCGCCGCAGGTAGTCGGGCTCGAGCTCGCCCAACCCCTCAAGACGCCGCAGGCCGCGCTCGATCAGCGCCATCTCCTCCGGGCAATCGAGCGCGGGAATCGAGATCGTCTCACGTGTCGAACTACTGCGCACTGCCACGCTGCCGAACCTCGATCCGAGTACCAGGCTGTTCGCGAGGGGCCTTTTGCCATCACGAGTTGCGATGCTTCCACCCAAGTATAGGACTCACCCTGGCGCCCGGCACGCCCCTGGTCGCCGCAGGCGAATTTCGCGAGAATGACGCACGACCGGCGAAGAACTCCTTGTCGTGAGCCGCGTGCGACACTTCGCAGCGCGAACGAACTACTCGAGAGTGTCTCGTGTGGCGCTGCAGGCTTGCCCAGCAGCGCGGCCCCCCTGCGAACCAAGTTCATAGCACCCCTCAAAATCGAAATGCAGCATGCCTGATCCCCAGAACAAGATTCGCTCGACGACGATTCTGAGCGTGCGACACCAAGGTCGCGTCGCCATCGGTGGCGACGGCCAGGTGACGCTCGGCAGCGCCGTCATCAAGTCCGACACGGTCAAGCTCCGTAAGTTGGCCGGTGGCGAAGTCTTCGTCGGCTTTGCCGGCAGCAGCGCCGATGCGTTCGCCCTGCTCGAACGCTTCGAGACGAAGCTCAAGGACTACCCGGCGAACGTGCCACGCGCGGCGACCGAGTTGGCAAAAGATTGGCGCACCGACCGCGCCCTGCGCCGGCTCGAGGCGCTACTGACCGTGGTCGATGCGCGCCACACGCTGCTGGTCTCGGGGACGGGAGATGTGATTCAACCGACCGACGGGATTCTGGGGATCGGCTCGGGGGGAAACTACGCCGTCGCCGCCGCGCGGGCGCTCGTCGCGCATTCGGACCTGTCGGCCGCCGAGATCGTGCGCAAGTCGCTCGAGATCGCCGCCGATATCGACATCTACACGAATCGCAACATTGTCGTCGAGGAGATGCCGTGCGCGACATGACCCCCCGTGAAATCGTCGCCGAGTTGGATCGGCATATCATCGGCCAGCACGATGCCAAGCGCGCCGTGGCGATCGCCGTGCGCAATCGCTGGCGGCGCCAGCGGCTGGGAGACGACATGCGCGGCGAGGTGAACCCGAAAAACATCCTCATGATCGGCCCCACCGGCGTCGGCAAGACCGAGATCGCCCGGCGGCTGGCCAAGCTGACCGGCGCGCCCTTCATCAAGGTCGAGGCCACCAAGTTCACCGAGGTGGGCTACTACGGCCGCGACGTCGAGAGCATGATCCGCGAGCTGGTCGAGAATGGTATCGCGCTGGTGCGCGAGGGAGAACGCAAGCACGTCGCCGAAGAGGCGAAGCGCCGCGCCGAGGCCCGCCTGCTCGACCTGCTGTCGCCGCCGCCGCGCAGCTTCGACGCCTCGCCCGACAGCCCCGACTCGGCCGAGCGCTATCAGCGCACCCGCGAGAAGATGCGGGCCATGCTCGAGGCGGGGGAGCTCGATGAACGTCGCGTCGAGATCACCCTTGAGCAGAAGAGCGTGCCCATGCTGTTCACCGGCGCGGGCGTCGAGCAGATGGACTTCGATCTGCAAGGCATGTTCGAAAAGATCATGCCCAAGAACACCTCGCGCAACGAGATGAGCGTGGCCGAAGCGCGCCGCGTGCTGTTCGAGCAGGAGAGCGACGCGTTGATCAGCCCCGACAAGGTCAACGCCAAGGCGATCGAGCTGGCGGAGAATCTCGGCATTATCTTCCTCGACGAGATCGACAAGATCACGGCGAGCGAAGGGGGGCGCGGCGCCGATGTCTCGCGCCAGGGGGTGCAGCGCGACCTGCTGCCGATTGTCGAGGGGACGACCGTGCAGACGCGCTACGGCCACGTGAAGACCGATCACATCCTCTTCATCGCGGCCGGCGCGTTCCATCGCAATAAGCCCAGCGAGCTGATGCCCGAGCTGCAGGGGCGTTTCCCCATCCGCGTCGAGTTGCAGGATCTCACGCAGGATGATTTCATCCGCATCCTGCGCGAGCCGCGCGGAGCGTTGACCAAACAATACGCCGCGCTGCTCGCGACCGAGGGGGTCGAACTCACCTTCAGCGACGACGGCGTGAACGCGCTGGCCGGCTACGCCTTCGAGTTGAACCAGAAGACGCAGAACATCGGCGCGCGCCGACTCTACACGATCATGGAACGCCTGCTCGAAGAGCTCAGCTTCGAAGCCCCCGACATGCAGATGGGCAAGGTCGAGGTGAACGCCGCCTACGTGAAGCAACGCCTAGAGACGGTCGCCCAGGACGAAGACCTGAGCAAGTTCATCCTGTGACGCACGCTTGCATGGTGTGGCACTGCTGGCTTGCCCAGCAACTCAAGTGTCACGCACGGGGGCGTGACCTATCGGGGCATGAGCGTATCGGCCCCGTCGGTGAGCCACTCGATGTCGAAGCGTGCCAGCGTGATCGTTTCATAAGGCTTCTCGCGACCGCGCTCGTAGAGACAGAGGATCGTGCCCTCGTTCGTCACCGCCAGGTTGCTGTAGGCGCTCGGGCCTTCGTGCAGCACCTTGCCCTCGGTCCAACTCTGACACTCGTCGTAGCTGATGCGCACGGCCAGATTCTCACGCTTCTTCGAACGCGGATTGCTGAACAGAACGCGATTCTTCAGGAAGCGCTTGTCGTCCGTCAGCCGCACGATGCTCGCCTGGCAAACCGGCTCGACCAGCGCCGGTTGATCGACGGCCGGCGAGAACGTGAGTCCGCCATCCTTGCTCCAGGCGACGGCGCGGCAGTGGTTGCCGCGATAGCTGCGCATGTTCAGGCAGACCGAACCGTCGGCGCATTCGACCGCCTCGCACTCGTTCGTCTTCGGATCGAGCGTGGCGCCGATCTTCCAGGTGGCGCCGTGGTCGTCGCTGTAGATGATGTGCGAATACTTCTCTTCCTCGTCGTAGTGATCGCAGGGAATCAACAGTCGGCCGCTGGCCAGTTGAATGCCGTGCCCCGGTCCGGTGGCGTACCACTTATCCCACGAGTCGAGCTTCACCGAGGATGTAATCTCGACCGGCGCCGTCCAGGTGGCGCCATGATCGGGACTCGACATGACGAACACTTGATCGTTGTTGCGGCAGTAGGGGAGCCACAAGATGCCTGTCGTGCGATCGAGCACGGGGCAGGGATTGCCGATCGTGTTCTCGCCGTCGTCGGCGATCACGCGCATCTCGGACCAGGTTTTTCCCTGATCGGTGCTGCGTCGCATCACCAGGTCGATATCGCCGTCGTCGGCCGGACCATTCTTGCGGGCTTCGCAAAACGCCAACAGCGATCCGTCGGCCGCCACGATGATCGACGGGATGCGATAGCTCTTGTAACCCCCTTCGCCGGCGACAAAGAGGGCTTGCTCTTCGAAGAACGGCGCCTCGGCCTGCGCGATGCCGCCGCCGATGGCGACGCACCCTGCAATCCAGACCAAGGCCAACATGCGAACGAGTTGATTCATCGCGCGACTCGTGAAGGAGCGGGCGTCCAGCCCCAGACCGGGGCTCAGGTGGCTAGCTTAACTGCGGTTTCTCTCGTGTCGAGCAGATCCTGCGTTTCGTGGCAGCTTGCTGGCGCTGCCACGCACGAAAATCGTTTGTCGAATTGACCAGATCGCCGGCTCCCTGCGGCCAACGGCCCATTTTCAAGGGGTTTCTGCCGGGGCGATGCCGCAGGCGCGAAGCAGTTCGTCGCTCGCGACCGACGGGCACCAATGACGCTCGATATGCTCCACCACCAGGGCGGTCCCCTCGTTGTGCGTCACGAAAGGCCGGTCCTTCGGGTCGTACATCGTGTCGGTCAGATCGCGCACCAGCACGCAGGGCATGCCCCAGCGGGCCATCTGCCGAATGCCGAACGAGCGGCCCAGCACGCACATGTTCGTGTGGACCCCCATCACGAAAAGTTGCTTGACGCCGCGCCGTTCGAGATGGCTGTAGACCAACTCGCCGTCGTCGCTGATGAGATCTTCATCCGCGATCGAAATCAACGGATGCTGACGCTGCCAGGCCTTGTACATCTGGGGGGCGGGATCGTCATCGCAGCCACCGTCCGAGTCATCGATCGGCAGCGGGGGATCCGAAAGATCGCGCGCCGGGGGCAGCTCGATCTTCGCCTGGGCGAGCGCCCGCTTTCGCGCAGGATGGTCGCGGTAGAAATCCATCGTGTCGGAAGGGGCATGGATGATGAGCACGCCCGCGGCTCGGGCCGCATCGACCAACGGCGCCATCTTGGCGGCCAACTCGCCGCAACGCGCCGTCGCCGACGGACACCAGTGGCGGTCCCACATGTCGCATAAAAGCAGGGCCGACTCACCTGGTGAGAAAGGTTGTTCGACCGTCGCGGGCTGCCACTCGCCACTGCCGCGATAGAGCTCCACACGGCTGCGCAGCGGCAGAGTGAACGGAGCGGAAGCGTCCCCCTCTTCGGCCAACGCACACCACGGCGTCAACGCGGCCAGCACCAACACCGGCAGCGATCGCCCGATGGCATTTCTCAGAGTCGATGGGCACACAGGACATGCTCCTCGTGCGACGGGACGATTGATCGATCGAATCCACAGGCAACATCGTAGCTCTGCAGCACGCGCCGGTCGAGCAAGGAGCTTGCTCTGCTGGTGCATCAAGCTACCTGCGCAGGGAAGTAACGATAGTACCCTCGCGGCCAAGTGGTAGTTGCACGGCTCTCACCTGCCTACGGAAGAGCGTCGGACACCGCCGGATACGCAGGATGGCTGCCAGGACCCCTGGAGCAGGACGCCACTTGCGGTACGATGGGCCAGACCCCCGTTCGGACAAGCCACTTTGACCTGGCGCGCCGACACGCACACACGACGAACGAATCGATGGGTTATCGCTCGCTCAAAGCATGCGTCGACGATCTGGCCGCCACGGGGCGGCTGATCGCGATCGACGAGGAAATCGATCCCAATCTCGAGGCGGCGGCCATCCAGCGGCGCGTCTACGCGGCTGGTGGCCCGGCGCTCTACTTTCCACGGGTCAAGGGTTCGCCCTTCCCGATGGTGAGCAACCTGTTCGGCACGATGGATCGCGCCCGGTTCATCTTTCGCGACACTTGGGACGCCGTGCGTCGACTGATCGATCTCAAGATCGATCCCCAGGAGGCGTTCAAGCATCCGCTGCAAACGGCTCGGGCGCTGCCCGCCGCGTTTTCGATGCTGCCGCGCAAGGTGAAGTCGGGCCCGATTCTCGCGCGGCAGACGCAGATCGACCAGCTACCGCAGCTCAAGAGCTGGCCCGACGATGGCGGCGCGTTCATCACCCTGCCGCAGGTCTACACCGAGGACGCCGACCGGCCGGGACTCGCCGCGTCGAACCTGGGCATGTACCGCGTGCAACTTTCCGGTGGCCAGTATGTGCCCAACCGCGAAGTAGGCCTGCACTATCAGATCCATCGCGGCATCGGTGTTCATCATGCGGCGGCGATACGGCGTGGCGTGCCGTTCCGCGTGAACATCTTCGTAGGCGGGCCGCCGGCGATGTCACTCGCCGCGGTGATGCCCTTGCCCGAGGGATTGTCCGAGTTGGGCTTTGCCGGAGCGCTGGCAGGGCATCGCGTGGCCATGATCTGCCGACCGGGCGAACTGCCCCTCCACGCCGACACCGATTTCTGCATGAGCGGCGTGGTCGATCCCGAGCGATTATTACCCGAAGGCCCCTTTGGCGATCACCTGGGCTACTACAGCCTGGCGCACGATTTTCCCGTGCTCAGGGTCGATCGTGTCTATCACCGCGAGGGGGCCATCTGGCCCTTTACGGTCGTCGGGCGCCCGCCGCAGGAAGACACCGTCTTCGGCCAGATGATCCACGAGCTGACCGGCCCAGTCATTCCCACGGTGCTCCCCGGCATCCGCGCGGTGCATGCGGTCGATGCCTCGGGCGTGCATCCACTGCTGTTGGCGATCGGCAGCGAGCGTTACGTCCCCTTTGCCGAGCGTCGCCGGCCGGCCGAGTTACTCACGCAGGCCAACGCGATCCTGGGCCAGGGGCAGATGTCACTGGCCAAGTATCTTTTGATCGTGGCTCACGACGAGTGCCCCCAACTCGACATTCACGACATTCGCGCCTTCTTCCGCCACGTGCTCGAGCGCGTCGATTGGCGGCGCGATCTGCACTTTCACACTGCCACGACGATCGACACGCTCGATTACTCGGGCAGCGGCTTGAACGAGGGATCGAAGGTCGTGATCGCGGCCGTGGGAGCGAAGTCGCGCGACTTGCCCGTCGATGTGCCGGCCGACCTGTGGCTGCCCGAGCCGTTCCGAAAGCCGCGCGTCTGCCTGCCGGGCGTGCTCGCCGTCGAAGGACCGCAGTATCAGACCGATCACGACGGAGTCGATCAGGCGAGCGAGATGTTTTGCGCCGCCTGCACGCCGGCCGACGCGATCAACCAGTTCCCGCTGGTCGTGGTGGTCGACGACAGCGATTTCACGGCACAGACGCTGAACAACTTTCTCTGGGTCACGTTCACCCGGTCGAACCCGGCCAGCGACATCCACGGGATCGACGCCTCAACGCGGGCAAAGCACTGGAGCTGCAATGGATCGCTGGTCATCGACGCGCGGATCAAGCCGCACCACGCGCCCCCGCTGATCGAAGACCCGGACGTAATACGCCGCGTGGAAGCCCTAGGCGCCCCAGGCCGCCCGCTGCATGGGATCATCTAGGACCCGGCTAGGCACGACGGTCGGGCAGGCGGGCATGGGTACGGTCACGGAGCCGGCCGAGCTCGCGGAACATGACCACCTGGGCCACCTGCAATTCGACTGGCTTGACGACACGAGTTTGAGCCTCGGTCAAACACGATCTACATCCGCCGATATTGGAAGCTAATACGTCAGCAGCAGACGGTCAGCAACGACTTCACTTTCGAGCGTCTGTCCGCCCATTTGAAACCGTCTGAGCATCGAGCGACCGCAGCTTATAAATACTTCCCGCTCGAACAGCCCTTGCGGTACGGCAACATCGCAAATCAGTTCGCCTGATCTTTTCGTGCCGTCAATACTCAAGGCAACGAACACGCCACGCCTCTTGCACTCGCCAATCACTTCAAATAGCCGTCGCAGATTAAACTTTTGGGCGCCGTAGAGAATCTTTTGCGAGTCCTTGTAGGGAGGATCACAATAGATCAAATCGCCCTCTGTCGCCATGCTCATGGCGTCGACGTAATCCAGCAGTTGGAAGCTGGTACCGTGCGTTCGTTTCCGCCATTCATCGACCCGAGCGGAGAAAGAATCGTCTTCGATCGGCGTGTGAATTCCACAAGGGGTCGACATGAAGCCGTCCGTCTGCCGAAACCGAACCACTCCCCCATAACACGCTCGACAAAGGAATAAGAGATCGGCTCCGTTCGGTTTGGCGTTGTAAGACGCCTTGATTTGCTCGTACGCATCGACTTTGTTACCGCCCATCATCCGCCTGCGGCGCGTCGAATACCACTCTTTCAACGTATCCGGCGACTCGTGCAGCGTCTGCCAGATTTCAATCAACGGTTGAAACGCATCGGAACCTATGGCGCGCTGGGGAGCGAGAGTCGCCAAGACACCAGCGCTCCCCAAGAATGGTTCAAAATACCGCTCAAACCGAGCGGGGAAGTACGAAATGATTTCGTGCGCCGATCGCTGTTTGCTGCCAATCCATTTCAGCAACTGCTTCTTGAATGGCTTCACGCCGCCCGACTGCGGGTGACAGTCCTCGAAGAGCAATCGTTGCATCACTCCGTCCTCATTACGGATGCCCATAGCCGCCAAATGCTATTCATTAGTACAGCACCTGTCAAACCAGGCGGTCCAAGCCCACTGTTATCCTGTTTTGGGATTCCATGTCAACTACATCTTAATGCTGCTGCATGGAAAAAAGCATCTTTACTGCTGACCAGCGCAAGCTGCAAGAACTTCTTCGCCAGATTCGACTTGGAGCTGGCCTGCGCCAGCTCGACCTGGCGGAAAAACTAGGCCAGCCGCAATCGTTTGTCAGCAAGTATGAGTCGGGCGAACGGCGATTGGACCTGCTGGAAATCCGCCACATCTGCCAAGCCGTGGGCATTCCACTTCGGGACTTTATCGATCGCTTGGAGAAGTCCCTGGCATGATCCCCGACTCTCGCTTCGTCAAATTGCCGAAACACTTTTGGGCCAACGTCCGCACGATCAGTCAGCACATTGGCTATACCGCGCGAGGCACTGGTCAAATCGCGATTCCGACGGTCCTCCAAATGCGCCAATGTATGGAAGCCCTGAACCTCACCGCGGCGCATTTGATGGACGACGCCGACCACCCAACGCAATTGGGACAGACCATTTTCGATTATTTCCATCACCGCGCGACGGTGCTGAACTCGTTCGTTGAGCCGCGACTCATGGACGTGGAAAGGGCCAGGGCCCTCTTCAATAAGCTCCAGAGAAAACTTCCCACGAAACGTACTCATCCGATGAATAAGCAGAAGGGCAATAAGAAAGCCCCAGCATATTTCACCGGATGCATCAACATGTTGATCGAAGCGCACGCCGAAGGATTGCCTTGCGATTACGACCCACGAGAGCTGACAACCGTTACTCTCAACAATGCACCGCTGCGCACCTTGGCGCGCCGCGTTGACGGTGCATTTCCAGGTCCGGTGAATCCGATCGCTGTTTGGGAGATCAAAGAGTATTACTACACCACGACGTTTGGCAGTCGAGTTGCCGATGGCGTCTACGAAAGTCTCTTAGACGGCATGGAGCTCGAGGAGCTGCGCGAACAAGAGAGAATCGACGTAAAACACTACCTCATGATCGACGCGCGCTACACGTGGTGGGACTGCGGCCGCTCGTACCTATGCCGCATCATCGACATGCTGCACATGGGTTACGTGGATGAAGTACTGTTCGGCGCCGAAATCGTGGAGCGAATGCCGAAGATCGTCAAGCAATGGGTCGATTTGGCCAAGAAGCGTTCCTTGCAGTAGCACTGAGCAAGCACGCGAGAAGGCCTCCACATTCCCTTGGAAAACACCGTCGCTCTGCGTTAAGACTTTTCCGAACGAGCCCGCTCACTCCGGCTTGAGTTCCAGCAACTTCACGTTCTTGTACCAGCACTTCGCGCCGTGATCCTGGAAGCCGAGGTAGCCGCTGCGGGCGAAGTCTTTGCCCGCCTTGGAAAATTTGTTCTTCGAGCCGTCCGGCCGCTGGCCCGGCTCGGTGAACTCGTCGCAGTTCATCTCGCTGATCTTCTCGCCGTCGACCGTCACCGTGATGATCGGGCCACGGCAGGTGACTTCGTACTGGTGCCAGTCCCACAGCGTTTCCTTCTCGGGCTTCTTGGCCGCCTTCACGAAATCGTAAATCGCCCCCATCGCCTGGTAGGGAGACAGCGCGTGGCTGGCCACCTGCGCCTCGAAGCCCGACTGCACCGGGTCGGCCAGGTCAGAAACGCGGAAGAAGATGCCGCTGTTGCAAGTGGGCTTGTCCATGCGGACATCGCACTTGAGCGTAAAGTCGCCGAACGGCTTGTCGTAGTTGATGATGTAGCCCCCCGACTTATAGGGGAGCAGGCAGCCGTCTTCGACGGGGGTGGCGATCTCTTGGCCGTTGTTGCATTTCCAGCCCGTGTGATCCTTGCCGTTGAACAGCAGTTGCCAGCCGGCGGCCTCTTCCTCGGGCGTCAGCTCGTTGTCCGCGGCAAGGCACAGCGGCGCGGCCGTCAACGAGAAGAACAGGGCGGCCGAAAGCGAAAGCGTGCGTAGTCCAGGCGAGCGCATGCGTGGGTCACTCCGAATCGTGGTGGGCGCGTGGGGGGAGGACGGCCAATGGCCGACTCCGGTGTGGAGATGTTACTATGCTCGCTCAGCTCGGGGATCGCAATTGGTCGAACCGCCTGTCGGGCGAATTTCGGCTCGGTCTGTAGTAAACTTGGCACGAGATGCTAGTCGCCGAAATCGTCGTTTGGATCTTCCGCAGCGAGGTCATCATCCTGGCCTGGTTGACGATGCTGGGGGCCGTCATCGGCAGTTTTCTCAACGTCGTCGTCTACCGGCTGCCGGCGGGCAAAAGCCTGCTCTACCCCGGCTCGCAATGCCCCCACTGCCATCACGCCATTCGCTGGTACGACAACCTGCCGGTGCTGGGCTGGTTTCTGCTGCGGGGCAAGTGCCGCGATTGCCTGGCGCCGATCTCGCCGCGCTATCCCGCCGTCGAGGCCCTGACGGCACTCGTCTTTCTGACCGTGGCGATCACGCACGTCGTGCTGCCGCTGCCCGACGACCTGTCCGACGCCGAGCGCTACTGGCTCGTGCTGCGTACCGAGCTTGGACGATTCTTCTATCTAGTGACGCTGTTGTGTTGCCTCGAAGTCACGGCGCTCATGCGCTACGACGGGCAGCGTCTGCCGCGCTCCCTCGTGCTGTTCGCCCTGCTGGTGGGCCTCGTCGTTCCGGCGATCTGGCCGCACGTCAAGGGTTACGACCGCGAGCACATCGGTACCGCATTACTGTGGGGAGCCGCGGTGGGACTGACAGCCGCGATGCTCGCCGGACTCATCGTCCGCTGGTTGGACAAGTCCCCCGGCGTGGCGATCGAAGTAGGCGCCGTGCTCGTGAGCGTCGGCATCTATTTGAGCGGTAGCAGCGCCGGCGTGGTGGCATTCGAGGCGACGACGATTTTCTTGTTGGCGGCGATGGTCTCGCGACGACGATTGCCGTGGAGCGTCTACGCCGGCGCGGCCACGTGGCTGGCCGTGGCGTTAGGAATTGGCTTGTGACTTTGCAGCAGGCGGTGCATTGATGGTGCGATTGACATTTCACGGCGCGGCCGAGACCGTGACCGGCTCGAAGTATCTGCTCGAGGCCGATCGTGCCCGCGTGCTCATCGACTGCGGCATGTTTCAGGGATTGAAGGAACTACGTTTGTTGAATTGGGCGAAGTTTCCCTTCGCGCCCTCGGCGGTCAACGCGGTCGTCTTGACACACGCCCACATTGATCACCTCGGCATGCTGCCCCGGTTGGTAAGCCAGGGCTATCGCGGTCCCATCTTTGCGACGCCGGCCACCTGCGATCTGGCGGAGTTGATGCTCTACGACGCGGCGAAGAACCAGGAATCGGACGCCGAGTATGCCAATCGCAAGTCGTTCTCGAAGCATAAGCCGGCCTTGCCGTTGTACGATGATCGCGACGTGGCGCAAACGCTGCGCCAGTTTCGCGCACAACCGCGCGACGCATGGTTCTCGCCCGTCGAGCCCCTCTGGTGCCGCTACCACGACGCGGGGCACTTGCTCGGCTCGGCGATGATCGAGGTCGAGGTGCGGCAAGGCCCACGCCCGCTCCGTCTGCTGTTCTCGGGGGACATCGGGCGCTACGGAGCGCCCCTCTATCACGATCCTTCGCCACCGCCGGCGTGCGACTACCTCATCTGCGAAAGCACCTACGGCAACCGCGATCATCCGCGTGGTAACGTGGTCGACGAGTTGGCCCGCGTCATGGAGGAGGCCCTGCGACGGGGCGGGGTGGTGGTGGTTCCGTCATTCGCCGTGGGACGTTCGCAACAGTTGATCTATCTGCTCGAGGTCTTGTTCCGCCAAAAGCGCTTGCCCGAGTTGCCGATTTATCTCGACAGCCCCATGGCGATCAATGCCTCGAAGATCTATCGCGACCACGCCGCCGATCACGATTTGAGCGAAGCACAGCTCAAGAACGACGAATCGGTGCTGAGTGGCATGACGGTACACTTGACGCGCTCGGCCGAGGAATCGAAACGGATCAACGAAGTGCAGGGACCGGCGGTGATCATCGCCTCGTCCGGCATGATGATCGGCGGACGCATCCTGCACCACTTGAAGCGCCGCCTTCCCGATTCGCGAAACACCATCCTGCTCGGCGGCTTCATGGCGGCAGGCACCCGCGGGCGAGCCCTGCAGGAAGGCGCGCGATCGATTCGCATGCATGGCCTGGACGTGCCGGTCCGCGCCGCCGTGGTGCAACTGTCGGGCCTGAGCGGCCACGCCGGGCACGACGAATTGCTCCGCTGGCTAGCGCCGCTTGCCGCGCCCCGACGCGCCTTCATCACGCACGGCGAACTCGCCGGCGCGAAGGCTCTGGCCGCCGAGCTGCACGAAACGCGCGGCTGGAACACACACGTGCCACGACTCGGAGAGAGCGTCGAACTGGAGAACGTCGCATGAGCGAAGCCTTCGACAACCTGGCCGCCATTCTGCGCTCGAGCAGCTATCGTCTGGCCGAGGACGATCCCGAGCTGTTGCGGCGGCCCGAGATGCGTGCCGTGCGAATGCAGCTCGAGTTGGCCAAGCCGGAACTGGCCTTCCTCGAGCACAAGGTGAACTCGACCATCGTCGTGTTCGGCAGCGCGCGGATCCCCGAACCGGCCGTGGCTCGCGAACGCCTGGCCGTGGCCCGCGCAGCGCTGGCGGCTGCGCCCGACGATCCGCTGCTCGCGCGCGCGGCGAGTCGCGCCGAGCGCGTCGCGGCCAAGAGCTCGTACTACGAGCGGGCGCGCGATTTCGCACGGCTCGTTACCTCAACCTGCCAGGTGGGCCTGCACTGCGACTATGTCGTGGTTACCGGCGGAGGACCCGGCATCATGGAAGCCGCCAATCGCGGCGCGCACGACGCAGGAGGCAAATCGGTGGGGCTCAATATCACACTGCTAGAGGAGCAGCAGCCGAACCCTTATATCACGCCCGATCTTTGCTTTCGCTTTCGCTACTTCGCCCTGCGCAAGCTCCACTTCCTGTTGCGGGCCAAGGCGCTGGTGATCTTTCCCGGGGGGTTCGGCACGCTCGACGAGTTGTTCGACGCGCTCACGTTACGTCAGACGATGCGCATGCAATCGATTCCGATCGTCATGTTCGGCCGCGAGTACTGGGAACAGGTGCTGAACCTGCAATTTCTCGCCGACGAAGGGACGATCTCCGACGAGGATCTCGAGTTGATCTCGTACGCCGAGACGCCCGCCGCCGCCTGGGACATCATCACCGAGTTCCACCGCCGCCAGGCGCCAGGCGTCTGAGGTGCTATCCCCCAGTTCAAACCCTTGTCTCGGCCGGCAGATGCGATCGCGGGAGCGGCCGGCACAAGCAGCGCCGGTGCGCGAAACAGTCGCCCCAGACGGCAGTTTTTCGCGCTTTCGCACAACCAGCCGCAATCGGCCTGCGTAGCAGTGGTAAAGGCGCTAAGCCTGTCACGCGACCCGCATGTTTCCCAGACGTGCGCGTCGCGATTGATCGGTGGCGACGCACGTGGTGCCGCTACGGCTGGCAGGCTGGAAAATAGAGCGATCGTCGCGGCCGTTCCGACTGAGAAAACTTGAACCTTGTGTTTGACGTCGATGTCGCGACATCCATGCAAAATAACTTGCCCGGGTACGTGCCAGGGTGTATCTGTTGTGGAGCCGTTTGTTTCGCCGACAGCGGCCCCCGCCCGGCCTGATCCCTCCCACCATGGCCGGCCCCTCCCTCCCATTTCTCCGAAAGGCCTGACATGAAGTTCGTCAGACTGAGTCTCTGGTGTTTGATGGTGCCAGTCTGTGCGCTGGCACTCGTCGTGGGCGGCTCGCAATGGCGCGCCCTGGCCAAGGACGAGACTGCCCCGCCCACCGGCCAGCCCGTCGCGCCAGCCGAAGAACATGCCTCGCCGGCGGCCGCGCCGTCGTTGACAGTACCGTCCGATGCCGACGAAGCGCAGCTCGTTGAGTTCATGGAAACGACCGCGCGCCGTCGTCCGACCGGCGAAACGATCGAAGACGCCCGCGAGAACTTTACCCAGACGCAGCGGGCCGTGATCGCCGCCGCCGACAAGATTCTTGCCGGTCAGCCACAGGAAGAAACTCGTCAGAAGGCCACTCAATACAAATTGCTGGCGCTGGTCAACCTGAGCCGCACGGGCAGCGACGAAGCCAAGGCCGAATTGCTCACGTTCGCCGATTCGCTCACCAAGGACAAGTCGCCCGACCTGGCCACGTTGGGTCGTTTGATCGCACTCCAAACCAAGATCGAAACGATCCCCGTGACCGGCACCGACGAGCAGATCAAAGGCCTGCTCGCCGAGGTGAACGAGCTGGTCAAGTCCTCGCACGCCGATCGCCAGTCGTTCATGCTGGCCTATGGTCTGGCGCAGATGCTCGAGATGAACAACAAGACCGAGCTCGCGATCAGCGCCTTCAACTCGTTGGCCGAACAGATCGCCCACAGCGACGATCCGGAGCTACGTGCCTACGCGTCGAAGCTCGAAGGGAGCGCTCGTCGACTCGGCCTGCTGGGGCAGTCGATCGAACTGACCGGCACGCTCGTCAATGGCAAGCCGTTCAACTGGAAGGCCTACGCCGGCAAGGTCGTGCTCGTCGATTTCTGGGCCACCTGGTGC
The DNA here is from genome assembly GCA_019636335.1 of Pirellulales bacterium. NCBI lineage: Bacteria > Pseudomonadati > Planctomycetota > Planctomycetia > Pirellulales > Pirellulales bacterium. The sequence goes on along the minus strand of JAHBXR010000027.1, from coordinate 53,300 downwards.
GGTCCCTGCCGTGCCGAGTTGCCGAACGTGAAGGCCAACTTCGATCGCTTCCACGACAAGGGTTTTGAAGTCGTCGGCGTCAGCCTCGACGATGCCTCGCCCGAGGGCAAGGCCGGTCTCGAGAGCTTCCTTGCCGAGAATCAAATCCCCTGGGCGAACCTGTACAGCTCGGACGAGAAGGCGAGTGGCTGGGAGAACCCCCTCGCCACGCAGTTCGGCATCATGAGCATCCCGGCGACCTTCCTCATCGATCGCGAGGGCAAGGTCATCTCGCTGGACGCTCGCGGTGAAGCCCTGACCGAGCAGCTCGAAAAGCTGTTCGGCGAAGAGCCGACGAAAGTCTCGGCCGCGAAGTAGGACGTACGTCTGCGGTCGGGGACGCTAGCGCAACCGTTCCCGACCACGACGGTAGTTCATCGAGCAGGCCCCGGCACGTGACGCAGCGTGCCGGGGTCTTTTTCTTGCGCCCCGACGCCGTTGCGTCGGTGTCGCGCGCGAGACCTTTGCCCCTCTCGCATCGAGCGTGCCAGGCTGGAAGCAGCGGCGAGTGGGCACGATCCAAGTCTTGCCGGACCCTTTTGTGCTCGCCCCTTGTGGACGTCGCGCGTTCTGGCTGCCACAATGCAGGGTGAATGGACACGTCGCGGCCCCAGACGCCGCGAACCGGTCGATCTCCTGACCGGTGGCACGTTCGCGGAGCGTTGACTGCAAAACGTGTGCTCTTCTTCAGGGGCGTGTCGAGTGCGGGTGGAGCCGGCTTGCGTGGGGAACGGCCCTGCTGAGCGCTGCCACTCCATCAACCAGGATGCCAGCCGGCCCCGATGGTCGGTTGCCCGAGCGATGATTCGCAAGAGCAAATGGATCGAGGGAATCGCTCCCGACGCACCGCTCTCGAGCGCGGCGCGGACGGCGCTCGAGCCGCGCCTGCGTCTCGTGTGGTACTACCTCAAACGGTCGGCCCGACACGCCGATCGCGACGTGGAATACGTACACCAGCTACGCGTCTGCACGCGCCGGGCCATGGCCACGGTGGCGGCCTTCGAGGCAGTGCTGCCCCCCAAGCGCTCGAAGCGCATCAAACGCTCCTTGCAACACATTCGCCGCGCCGCGGGCGAGGCGCGCGATCTCGATGTGCTGATCGACCGTTATCGCGCCTGGGCGCGCGAACGCGCCGATCAAGGCGGACGGCAACTGCTGGGGGCCCTCGAGCGCCGACGCAAGACCGCGCAGAGACCACTGGCAGAAATCTACGAGAAGCAGCGCCAGCAGGACTTCCCCGATCAAGTCGACGAACTGCTCGTACGTACCCGGCCGCGCGGAGAGATGGCCGAACGGGGCGAACCCGGCTTCGCGCTGGCGGCCCGGGCCTGCTTGAATCCGATCGTCGAAAGTTTCTTCACGGCAGGCGCAGGGGATCTCGCCGATCTACCATCGCTGCACGCCTTCCGCATTCTCGGCAAGCAGCTTCGCTATGCGATCGAGATCTTTGTCGGCGCGTTCGGTTCGCCACTGAGAGAAGATATCTATCCCACGGTCGAGAAACTACAGGAACTGCTGGGCGCGCTGAACGACCACGCCGGCGCGTACGAGCGCTTTCGCGCCTGGTCCGAATCGGGCGAGAGCGACCTGCCTCGGCCGCTGATCGAAGAACTGATGCGCATCGAAGGCGCCGCCCGCGATCAAAGCGAGCAACAGTTCCGTGCCTGGTGGACGCCGGCCCGTCTGGCGGAATTGAGGAGCGAATTCGACGAACTGCTCTTCCGTCCGACCGAACGACAGGCTGGTTGAATGATCGCTGCCAGCGTCGCAGCCGCGCCACCCACTACGCGGCAAACTCAGTGGCCGAGGCGGGAGTCGAACCCGCACGAGGGTTACCCCTCACAGGATTTTAAGTCCCGTGCGTCTGCCATTCCGCCACTCGGCCGTTGTGCAGCGTGGAAGTGGTGGCCACGATGCAACGCAACCTGTCTAGAATCGTACCCGCCCGCTGGGCTGTTGTCGTGGGGATTGGCATCCGCCACAAACAGGTAGCGTCGTTGACTCCAGATCGCCTATCGTTTGTTTCACGCGGGCGAACCCTTTCGGCGGGCTGACTTGGTGGCTCTCTGTAGAGCGCGATCGATCTTCTCGACCGTGCGGACGGTGGGGGAATGTTTGCCGGTTTCCAGGCGACACAAGGTTTCCTGCCGAATCCCCGCCAGCTTGGCCAGTTGCTCTTGCGACAGCCCCGCCGCCTGGCGAGACGCGATAATCTTGCGGGCTATCGACACCCGAGCGTGTGCCACGGCAGGCCGGTTGCCATCGGCATCGGCCGGCGGGTAGGCGGGCAACAGGTTGTCCACGGGCGTAGCGCCTCGCGCCGCCAACTGGCAGAGTTTTTTCCACCGCCCCTCTTCAACCAGGACAAACCGTTTCCCACCCCGCGTCACCACTTGCTCTGCCGTGCTCATGCTCCACTCCTCATAGAATCCATCGCGGTGTCCAATTTTTTCGACAGTCACCACGTCGGCGCTCGCCGAAAACTGGATGCGATAATCGCCGGTGCGGATGCGCCACCGTCCTGCTAGTTCGCCGGCCAACGGCCTCGCTCCACTCACGTGCGGCCAGCGCTCTAGTCGGTGATAGACCTTTTCGACGCACGCTTGAATCACCACAGGCAGCGCGTCGAATTGCTTTTGGGCCGCGGGAGCAACCAACACCGTCGCCACGAGAACAACCTAGTATGATATGACAAGTTTGTCAATTCCGTGTCCGCTCTAACTCAACTGATTGGGATCCTATTTTAATCCCCGGCGGAAAATAAGCCGTGCCAGTTTCGCTCGGCGAAAGACGTATGTTATCGTGGAACGGTTCGCACGCTCCACTGAATTCTCGCGCGCGAATGAATCTGCTGCCGGCCGGAGGCGCGTTTGACTTCATCGGAAGCCACGGGTGCAAGCGACGATCGCCCTGCGCAAGGCGCTACGCCGACGGTGTCGCCGGCCAGTGGCTCAAACGGCCGCACGGTGCTGGCGATCGTGCTGGTTTTAATCGGCACGGCCTACGTGATCTACTCCATCTGGCGCACTCCGCCCGGTGGAGGCGAACGGGGCGAGCATCATCCCGCGGCAGGCCGAACGCTGTTCTTCGTCAGCCTGCGGTCGGTCGACGACGGCCGGCTGGTGGGCCTGACCGATTTTGCCGGCAAGGTCACGCTGCTCAACTTCTGGGGCACGTGGTGTCCTCCCTGCCGCGAGGAACTCCCGCGCTTACAGGTCCTCGCGCAGGAGTTCGCCACGCACGAAGACTTCGCGGTCGCGGCCGTCTCCTATCCGTTCGGCGAGGATGTCGATCCGCGGACGCTCGCCACGGAAACGCGCCAGTTTCTCGACGCGACCGGCCTCAAGTTGCCGGTATACCTCGACGTCGACAATCAGACGATGACCGCGGCGGATCTCATCGTGGGCGTGCCGGGATTTCCCACGACCATCATTCTCGATCGCTCGGGCAAGATCCGCGGCGTGTGGAACGGCTACCAGCGCGGTTACGAGCAGGAAATGCACGAGTTCGTCGCACGGCTGCTGGCAGAGCCGTACCAGGTGAGCATGCCCGAGCTCACCATCACCGGCCAGGAATACCTGGTTCCGCTCGAGGGGGAAGAGCCCCCGCCTTAATCGGCCAGCTCGAGCCGAGAACGCACCGAGGCCAGACGCCCCAACAACCGGCCGGCCGCCGCCGCGGGATCGGACGCCCCGACGACGGCCGAACTGACCGCGACGCGTTCGATGCCCGTGGCCAACACCTCGTCGAGATTCTGCGCCGCGATGCCACCGATCGCGAAGACTGGCAGCGTGATCTCGGCCGCGACGGCACGCAACAAGGAGACTCCCGGAAACTCCGCGAACTGCTTGGTATGCGAGGCGAACGTCGGTCCGACGCCGATGTAGTTCGCGCCGTCGAGCACCGCGGCCCGCGCTTGCTCGATCGAGTGGGTCGAGACGCCGATCAAGCGATCGGGCCCGACGATCGAGCGTGCGTCCTTTACCGCCAGTTCCTCCTGGCCGACGTGGACGCCATCGGCCTCGGCGAGCGCCGCGATGTCGGGCCGGTCATTCACGATAAACAAGGTGTCGGTGTCGCGCGTGAGGGAGCGTAGCAATCGTGCCCGTGCGAGTAGCTCGCGATCGTCGAGCTGCTTATCGCGCAGTTGGAGCACGTGTACGCCCGCCTCGACGAGTGGAGCGGCCAGTGCGACGAAGGCGTCGTCCGACGTGCCACCATCGATGAGGACGTAGAGCTGCGCGCCGACGAGTCGTTCGCCGCTGGTGCGCGTGATGTCAATCGCCCGTTCCAACGTGTAGGTGCGATAGCGCAGCGTCTCGAACCGCGACGCGATCTCGGCCGCGACCGTTTTCGAGAACTCCTCCAGGCTGCGCAAAGATTCGGCCGCGCGGCGCAGATTAGCCGTGACGACCGCCGTCTCGTCGGTGCGCCGTCGCTCGGCGGGGCTGGTAATGGTGGTACCCACGTCGGCCTGGGTGTCGCGCGCGGCATGCCGGCGATCGAGGGGCAGGGCAGAGACCGTCGCCGCGAAATCGTGCCGCAGGCCCTTCATCAACGTTGCCAGGTGTCGATCGTCGAGCGCGAAGCGGACGTAGTCTTCGACGACACGCAGGGCTTCGCCGGCCCGATTGGCTTCGGCATCGAGAATCCGCCACACGGCGGTCGTGCTCCCCCGAGACGGCACGGCAGGAGTTTTGGCCCCAGAATCGAGGGCACGCGATGCGGCCGCAGGCTCACGCACCTCGCCGAGGAGGGAAGCTTCGGCCTCGTCTTCCAGATCGTCGCTCGGTTCCACGGCCAGGGGTCCGGCGATGTGGTCGTAAAACGTGTGAATCTCACGTTCGACCGAGGCGAGGTCGAGCCCCTGCTGGGTCAACCAGCGACCGGCCGGACCAGCATCGGCGATGATCCCCAACAGGATGAACTCGGTGGCCAGGGCCAGCGGCCGGGGAAAGTCAGCCAGATGCGACTCGGCCGCCGCGAACGAGTTCACGACCTCGTCTGCCAGACGCCGCGGCAGGGGCGCCGCGGCTGTGCGTGGCGACAGCTCGGGCCACTGCCGGCATACGTCCTCGACCGTGACGCCACGCGCCTCGAGCATCAAAGCAGCCCGGCACTCGGTTTCGGCCAACAGCCCCATCAGCAGCTCGGGCAGTCCCAGGGCGTCCGAATCGCTACAACTGGACCACTGCCATGCGGCTTCGAGGGCTCGTTCGGCGGCGGCGGTAAGAAGATGTCCCATAGCCTCCAGTGTGCCACCCCCCGGTGGCGATCGCAAACGCCATGTCGACGTCGTTGCCCCACTTTGCGCCAAGTCGCAGGGCGCGGATCTGGGGAAAGTGCGGAAGTTGCCGTGGTGGTTCAACTTCGCGAGATTCAGATCGGTGTAGCCTTGGCGCCGCCAGTGTGCTATCAACCTAACTTGAAGCGTGACTTTCGGTTGCCTTGATCGGTGTCATATTAAGAGTTAGAATTCAGCGGCGAATGGATCGCCAGGCGTCTTGAGGCGGATGGAGCTGGACCGATGCGCGGGGCCTGGTGGACATGTCTTTGGCCGGGTCTTCCACAGCTCTGGATGCGCGGCACCTGGTCCGGTCTGGCCTTGGCGGTCGGCTTCTCTCTCCTCCTCGACGGCGCGCTCGTCGTCAGTTATGCGTGGACCGAACTCGTGAGTCCTGCCGTGCGTACCACGGCATGGACCGTGCTCGGCGCCTGCTATCTGGCGTCGGTCGTGGCAGGCTGCCGATGGCGGTGGCGGCAAAGTGCCGCCTCGCTCGAAGTTCGGGAAGCCGGTTTGTTTGAGCGGGCCCGCGACGACTATCTCCGCGGGCATTGGCTCGACGCCGAAACGACGCTGCACGAGTTGCTCGCCCGCGATCCACGAGATGTCGACGCGCGGCTCTTGCTGGCTTCGCTTTACCGCCGCACGCGGCGGCACGACGAAGCACAACGCGTCTTGGCTCGACTCGAGCGCCTGGACGGCGGCGAGAAATGGATCGATGAAATCCGCCGCGAGCGAGCCCTGCTCGCCCTGGCGCAAGAACGAATGGCCGTAGAGAACGAAGCCGAGACGCCCGTCGCGGACGAAAACGAAAACATCTCCCTGCACGAAGCTGCCTGAGAACACCCGCGACCCAACCGCCCCGCCGGGCCCCTGCGAACCCAACCGAACAATCCTATCTCTTTCTCTACGGGCAACGAATACGACGTAACGACACCGACCGAAACCACATCCCTCTAATAATCGAATAGACCTATCAACACTCGGGCACGACCGCTTTTGGACGTGGCGTGCCAGACCTTTCCCGTGGAATCGCCGACCAGGCAAGAACGCCTCGATGGCGGCGGTTTCCCTGCGAGTGACGGAGAGCACTAGATGTACGAGCGATTTACCGACCGCGCACGCAAGGTCATGCAACTGGCGAACCAGGAAGCGCAGCGCTTTAACCACGAATACATTGGCACCGAGCACGTGCTGCTAGGTCTCATCAAGGAAGGTAGCGGCGTCGCCGCCAACGTGCTCAAGAACCTCGATGTCGATCTGCGCAAGATCCGCCTCGAAGTCGAAAAGCTCGTCCAGAGCGGACCGGACATGGTCACCATGGGCAAGCTGCCGCAAACCCCGCGGGCCAAAAAGGTCATCGAGTACTCGATGGAAGAAGCCCGCAATCTGAACCACAACTACGTCGGTACCGAGCACATCCTGCTCGGCCTGCTGCGCGAGCAGGAAGGCGTGGCCGCCCAGGTGCTGATGAACCTGGGCCTCAAGCTCGAGGATGTCCGCGAGGAGGTGCTCAACCTGCTCGGCCACGGCATCGAAGGGAGCGAAGGGGGCGAACGCAATCCGGCCGGCGCCGGGGCGGGCTCGGGCGACACGCAAAAGTCCGGCAAGTCGAAGACCCCCGCGCTCGACAGCTTCGGCCGCGACCTCACCGAGCTGGCTCGTCAAAGCAAGCTCGATCCGGTGATCGGCCGCGAGAAGGAAATCGAACGCGCCATCCAGATTCTCTGCCGCCGCACGAAGAACAACCCCGTCCTGTTGGGCGAGGCGGGCGTCGGCAAGACGGCCATCGTCGAAGGCTTCGCCCAGCGCGTCGTCGACGGCAATGTGCCCGAACTCCTGGCCGATCGGCGCATCGTGGTGCTCGACCTGGCGATGATGGTCGCCGGTACGAAGTATCGCGGCCAGTTCGAAGAGCGCATCAAGGCGGTGATGAACGAAGTCCGCCGCGCGAAGAACACGATCCTGTTCATCGACGAGTTGCACACCCTGGTGGGCGCCGGTGGCGCGGAAGGCGCGATCGACGCTTCGAACGTGCTCAAGCCGGCCCTGGCTCGCGGTGAAATCCAGTGCATCGGCGCCACGACCCTCGACGAGTACCGCAAGTACATCGAGAAGGACAGCGCCTTGGATCGCCGTTTCCAGATCGTGATGGTCGAGCCGTCGACCAAGCCCGAGACGGTGGAGATCTTGAAGGGTCTTCGCGATCGGTACGAGACGCACCACCGCGTGCAGATCACTGACGACGCCTTGGAATCAGCGGTCGAGTTGTCGAGCCGGTATATCACCGGACGCTGCCTGCCCGACAAGGCGATCGACGTGATCGACGAGGCGGGCGCCCGCGTGCGTCTGCGCACGATGACCCGTCCGCCCGACCTCAAGGAGATCGACGAGGAAGTCGAGCGCCTGAACAAGGAAAAGGAAGAGGCGGTCGCCAACCAGGATTTCGAAAAGGCCGCCGCGCTGCGTGACCAGGCGGACAAGCTGAAGAAGAAGAAGCAGAACCTGACCCGCGACTGGCGCGAGAAGTCGCGCGAGACCGACGGCATGGTCGACGAGGAAGTCATCGCCGAGGTCGTGTCGAAGATGACCGGCATCCCGCTCACGCGGATGACGACCGAAGATTCGATGCGACTGATGGAGATGGAGAAGGATCTGCACAAGCGGGTGGTCAGCCAGCACGAGGCGATCGTCTCGATCGCCAAGGCGGTGCGACGCAGCCGCAGTGGCCTCAAGGATCCGAAGCGGCCGACCGGCTGCTTCATCTTCGCCGGGCCGACGGGCGTCGGTAAGACCTTGCTCGCCAAGGCCCTGGCCGAGTTCATGTTCGGCGACGAGGACGCGCTGATCCAGATCGACATGTCCGAGTACATGGAGAAGCACAACGTCAGCCGCTTGATCGGCGCCCCGCCGGGCTACGTCGGCTTCGAGGAAGGGGGCCAGTTGACGGAGAAGATCCGCCGCCGGCCGTACGCCGTCGTGCTGCTCGACGAGATCGAGAAGGCGCACCCCGACGTGTTCAACATGCTCTTGCAGGTGATGGAAGAAGGCCGCCTGACCGACAGCTTCGGTCGCAATGTCGACTTCCGCAACACCGTGCTGATCATGACCACGAACGCCGGCGCCGAGGCGATCAAGAACGAATCGTCGTTCGGCTTCCAGCGTCCGGACGATGACGCCTCGTACGACAGCATGAAGGAACGCGTCCACGAGCGGATCGAGAAGGTCTTCCGGCCCGAGTTCCTGAACCGCGTGGACGACGTGATCGTCTTCCGCCACCTGACGGTCGAAGACCTGAAGGACGTCATCGATATCGAGCTGTCGAAGGTCCGCGAGCGACTGAGCGAGCGCGGCCTGCGGCTCGAGCTGACCGACGGCGCGAAGCAGTTCCTGATCAAGAAGGGCTCGAACACCGATTTCGGTGCCCGTCCGCTGCGTCGCGCGTTGGAAAACTACATCGAGGATCCGCTGTCCGAAGAACTGCTCAAGGGCGAGTTCCAGGGCAAGGATCTGATCCGCGTCGACGTGAAGGAAGTGGGAGACAAGAAGCAGCTCGTCTTCGACGGTGTCACCACGGAGGAAGGCGCTCCGGTGGCAGCCGCCACGGGGGGCGAAGAAAAGGGACCGAGCGAGTCGTCGGCCTCGTAGGGCCGCCCCCCCGCACCACGACGTGTGGCGGCAAAAGTAGATCTCTGCACTCAATGACCAAATGCCCTGCGCTGCTGGCATGGCTCCCCGAGACGGAGTAGCATGCCGGATGGCGAAGGGCATTTGGTGCGTTGGGGGCAAATATGCTTGGCGAGGGATGGCTGTTACCCAGGTGGGTTCCTCCGGACAAGCATGCGCCTCCGGCACGGCACCTGGATTTGGCAGATGTCCGGCGTCAGACGGGGCTGGGCCGCAAGATTGCCAAGTACCATAGTTCATTAACCTTCGATGACATCGAAACCATCGAAATGGCTTTCGAGGGAGACCACGTTCTTACGATTGGTGGGCGCGTCTATACCTCGCACGCCGAGCAAATTTTTTCGCACAGCGTCGTTCGTATTCATTTCGTGAGAATAGACGAACTGATTCTCGGTGCGAGCTTGGGAGAGGACACGAACATCGCGTTGGTCAAGCTGTCTCAGCCCGGTTGTGTCCACGGCTATCCCATGACTCGCCGCGAATTAGACGCCAAGATCAAGAAGTATCGTCATGGCACTCGTTGACTGGTCCGGATTGTTGCAGCGAAGTGACATGCAGGTGGACTATTCCTACCTGTGCGTGCCGGAAGACCGCGACGTGCTCGACTCCGACGTAGCGCGACTGCGCTTTGCCAATGACGCTGTGGTCGACATCGCCTGGGACGAAGCGGAGGGATACATCGTCACGCTTTCACACGGCAGCTACGACAAGATCCAGTCGCAAGCGGTTTTTCGCCGAGTTGTCGATGTCATCCAAGAAGTTCAGCGCCTCGTAGCGGCCGAGCCTGTAGCCCGCCTGGGCGATTAGTGCCGCCAGTCTCCTGCGCCGCTAGCAGTGTTGTGGCGGTGGCTACTTTGCTAGCAATCCCAAGCCGCTTCTCCGCAAAGTTTGCACAATCAGCAAACTTTCGTCATCCGCTGGCGTAAGAACGCCGAACTATGGGGACACGGTCCGACAGTCGGGAGCCGCGTGCTCGCGCGCCTCCGAGGCGTCCTCGGCGGAGACCGGATCCCCAGGCACCGCCCGAACTCGGTTCGGCGGGAGGAACATCGTGGCCAACACACACTCGGACGGCGCCGCGCCACGCAGTGGCTGGCAACCCCTGATGGCGATCTTCGATTGGATCGCCGACTTGGGAGCGCTCGCCATCGATCTCGTGCGGGCGCTGGGCAATGTCTCGCTCTTTGCGCTGCGCACTTTCTCCTGGCTGCTGACGCGGCTGCCGCGGCGCGAGACGCTGCTCCCCAGCTTCTACAGCATCGGCGTGCTCAGCCTGCCGGTGGTGGCCCTGACGGGCACGTTCATCGGCATGGTACTCGCCGTGCAAAGCTACTCGCAATTTCGCATCCTGCACCTCGAGACGCGTCTGGGGGCAGTCATCAATATGTCGTTGGTCCGCGAACTGGGGCCGGTGTTGGCCGCCACGATGCTCGCCGGCCGTGTTGGCAGTGCCATGGCCGCCGAACTGGGGACGATGCGCGTCACCGAGCAGATCGACGCGCTGGCCAGCATGGGGGCCAATCCCGTGCATTACCTGGTCGTGCCGCGATTTCTGGGTTGCCTGGTGTTGATTCCCACGCTCACGATCATGGCCGACTTCATGGGGGTGGTCGGCGGTGCGTTCTACTCGATCGTGATCCTCAAGATCGATTCGCACTTCTATTGGGAGAACTCGCAGCAGTTCGTCGGCGCGTTCGACCTGTTCAGCGGCGTGTTCAAAAGTCTCTTCTTCGGGGCGGCCATCGCGATCATCAGTTGCCATCGCGGCTTCTATTGCGATCCGGGGGCCGAAGGCGTCGGCCGCGCCGCCACCGGAGCGTTCGTCTACTCGTTCGTCACGATTCTCGCCATCGATCTGTTCCTGGGCATCATCCTCGACGCGATCTACTACACACTCTGGCCGAACGCGGGAAATATCTTGTAGCCTGAGCCACGTAGGGACCGGCGTGCGTCGCCGGCGGCAGCCACTCCGATCACAGCAGTTACGACCATGAAGGAAGCCTTTCTCGAAACGCGGAACCTGTCGGTCCAGTTCGGCCGGCAATTGGTGCTGCGCCAGGTCGATCTGGCCATTCCTCAGGGGCAGACGCTGGCCGTGATCGGCGAAAGCGGTTGCGGCAAAACCGTGCTCATGAAGACGCTGATCGGGCTCGTGCGCCCCACGCGGGGACAGGTGCTGATCGACGGCCGCGACCTGTCGCGACTCAGCGAGCGAGAGCTCACCCGGCAGCGGATCCGCTTCGGCTTCGTGTTCCAGGGGGCCGCCCTGTTCGACAGCATGACCATCGAGCAGAACATCGGCTTTCCGCTTCGCCAACACACGAAGAAATCGGCCGACGAGCTGCACGAAATCGTCCTGGCGCGGCTGGCCGAGGTCGGCCTCCCCTCGAGCGTCGTCTCGAAGAAGCCAGCCGAGTTGTCGGGCGGCATGCGCAAGCGTGTGGGCCTGGCACGGGCACTCGCACTCTCGCCCGAGATCATGCTGTACGACGAGCCGACGACCGGACTCGATCCGATCATGAGCGACGTCATCAACGAACTGATGATCCGCGTGCGCGAGAACAACCCCGTGACGAGCATCATCGTCACGCACGACATGCACTCGGCCCGCAAGGTGGCCGATCGCATCGTCATGCTTTATCCCCTCGCGCGCCTGGAAGAGGATGAACCGCAAATCATCTTCGACGGCAGCCCGCGGGATATCGATCGATCGCACGATTCGCGCGTGACGCAATTCATCAACGGCGAGGCGGGGGAACGCATCATGGAGATGCGCGAGGCGCAACTCGCCGACATGTCGGAATGGGATTAGTCAGCCCCGCAAACGCACTTCGATGGACATCAGGTCGCCGGACGGAACCTCGGCGAGAGAGTGAAGGCGCAGCATGGACGAACGGGTCTACCAATTCCGCGTGGGGGTGATGGTGCTCACCACCCTCATCATCGCGGCGATTCTGGTACTGCTCTTTGGCGAGCTGCCCGCGTATTTTAAAGGGCGCTATCCGATCTATATTCATTTTCCCGACGCAACGGGCGTGGGCGAAGATACGCCCATCCGCGCCAGCGGCATCCTCATCGGCCGCGTCGAGAATATTCGCTTTGCCGATCAGGAGGGGACCGAAGGGGTCATCATCACGGCCGGCATCAACCAGGATATCACGCTCTTCGAAAACCAGGTCTGTAAGCTGAGCACCTCGCTGCTGGGGGACGCCGAGCTGCAATTCGTGCAGAGCAAGGATCCCAGCCTGTCGAAGAAGCCGCTCCAGCCCGGCACGCTGCTGGCGGGAGTGACCGCTTCCGATCCCCTGTCGGTGATCTCGAATCTCGAAGGCGATCTCTCGGGAGCGATTCGTTCGATCGCCGACACGAGCGATCAGGTGGGGCGTCTCGCCGCACAGGTCAACGCGCTGCTCGAGGCCAATGGCGATCAATTCACGCGCATCGTCTCGAAGGCCGAGGTCTCGCTCGACACGATCAACCACTTGGTGGGCGGTATGAACGAGCTGGTCGACGATCCGCAGCGCAAGGAACGGCTCAAGCAGGCGATCGACGATCTGCCCACGCTACTCAACGACATGCACCAGGCCGTCGACGGATTTAAGGTGACGATCGCCTCGGCGGACCGCAATCTGCAGAATCTCGAAGGCTTCACGCGACCGCTGGGAGAGCGCGGCGACGAGCTGATCGCCAAGGTCGACAACGGGTTCGAGCGGATGGACGTGCTGCTCGCCGAGTTCGCCGAGCTGGCCAAGGCCCTCAACAATCCGAATGGGTCGCTGGGTCGGCTGCTGAACAGCCCCGATCTCTACATCCACATCAACCAGGCGGCCGAGAATATCGACTGCCTCACGCGCGAGATGCGCCCCGTGGTGTCCGATCTGCGCGTCTTCACCGACAAGATCGCGCGGCATCCCGAAACGCTTGGCGTGCGCGGCGCGATTCACCCCAACTCGGGCTTGAAGTAGCTCGCCACCGTGGCAGCTACTACGGAGCGAGCACGGGCGGGGGCGCCACCATCGGCTGTGTCGCAGGCGGCATCTGAAAGGCTGGCGGCAAGGCGCTCGTCGGCGCCGGCACGTAACCGGGGGGCAGCCCCGGCGCTGTCTGGAGTGCCGGAGCACGAGGCGTGCCGCTGAAGGGGGGCGGAGGGGGCACCGACGGATAAGGACCCAGCGGAGTCCCCGGCGGTAGACCTGTCGTGGGGGGGGGCAGCACTTGGGGGTTTCCTGGTGCCATCGGGATCTGCGTGCCGGGTACGAAGATCGGTCCCGTCGGCACGGCTTCGGCCGGCGGCGGAGCGAAGATCTCGCCCGTTCCCGGCGGGGCAATGACGGCCGGGTGGCTCGCCGCACGCAGGTTTTCTGCCCGCTCGAGAATCAACTCGGTGGGGACGATCCGCTGCGGAGTGAGTTGGAAATCGACCGTCTGCTCGTCCCGAATTTCTGCTGGCCAGACATTCTCGCTCACGAAATCCAGCGGGAAATACTGATACCAGGGGGGCGATATCTTCTGTTCGACCGTCAGGGTCTCGTAGCCGTCCTTGACGATGCGGAACTTGCGCGTGCCGTAGTACAGGAAGCTCGTCGAGACCGGCGAGGTGCCGATCGGATAATTGTCGATATAGACTTCGGCCCCGGGCGGGTTCGTACGCACCGTCAGTCGCCGCTGAACGCAGCCACTGGTGCTTCCGCACAGGACGAGCGCGCACCACAACAGCAGACCACGGCGCGCGGCCGACAGGCACGACTTGTTCGCGGCGCAACGATGCGGCATGACGCGAGGGCTCGCCGAGAAATGCAGGTGCGTTCTTCCGATGGGCACGAACGGCCCATGTGCCGGCGACGCGCGGACCGAGGGGGGGGTCGCCTGGCTTCGACAAGGGGGGCGAGTATAGCGACTTGAGCCGTGCCGGGCCTAGGTCGAAACAGGCCCGGCGGCGGCAATTCATCGACTATCCCGGCGCCTCCCCCCCAGCTAGAATTGCTACGTTCGCGAGTTTTTGCGGCTTACTCCCCTTACCTTTTTCTTCGCCCGATCGTGCGGGCAAAAGTGCCGAGCCAGATCGATGCAGAAGGCGGTTACCTGGGATAATTCGGTCGAAGTGGCGGTGCTGAGCGATATCGGCATGCGTCGCACGAACAACCAGGACTCGTACGCCGTCGTCACGGCCCCCAACGAGCAGAAATGGCACGAACGGGGGCACCTCTTGCTGGTGGCCGATGGCATGGGAGCGCATGCTGCCGGCGAGCTTGCCAGCAAGCTAGCAGCCGACAACGTTCCGCTGACCTACGACAAGCTGCGCGACCTGCCCCTCGCCGAGGCCCTGCGACGCGCCGTCGAGGACGCCAATCAAAAGATTCACAGCCGGGGCGAGGCCAACGTCGACTTCCACGGCATGGGCACGACGAATACGTCGCTGCTGCTGACGCCCGAGGGAGCCATCGTCGCGCACGTCGGTGACAGCCGGGTCTATCGCCTGCGCGGCGACGTGCTCGATCAACTGTCGTTCGATCACAGTCTCGTGTGGGAGATGATGGCCGGCGGCAAGCTCAGCGAACGCGAGGTGCCGAGCTACATTCCGCGCAACATCATCACCCGTTCGCTCGGTCCGAGTCCCGAGGTGAAGGTCGACGTCGAAGGCCCCTTGCCGATCGAAGTGGGGGACATCTATCTACTCTGCAGCGACGGACTCACCGGCCAGGTGCGCGACGAGGAACTCGGCGTCATCCTAAGCTGTCTGTCGCCCTCCGAGGCCGTGCGGGCGCTCGTCGATCTTGCCAATCTGCGCGGCGGACCTGACAACATCACGGTGATCGTGGCGAAGATCTCTGGCGAGCATGGCCACGGTGGCGGCGGTGCTCCGCGCCATGCCTCGGCGAAAAGCTCGTCAGGCCGCGGGAGTTTGGCCACCTGGCTCTGGGCCACCGCGGGCTTGCTCGCCCTGGCGGCATTGGGGCTCGGCGCTGCCGCACAAGTGGTCCCGGCCATCATGTCGGGCGCCATGGCAGCGATCGTCGCGGCCGTGGCGCTCAGCTTGCGGTCTGGCGAGCACCGGGCGAGCGAACCGCCCCCCCCGATGCCCCGGCAGGGAGCAGCCCCCTACACGACCAGACATTGCGTGGCCGACGCGACCTTCGTTTCGGAACTGGCCACGCTCGCCGAACAACTGCGCCAGGCCGCGACCGAGGAAAACTGGAAGCTCGATCGCGCCACGTTCGAGTCGCGCTGCGAGATCGCCAAGAACGCCGCCGCAGCCGGCGATGCCCAGCGGGCCGTGCGAGAATATTGCCTGGCGGTCAGTTTCATCATGGGCGAATTACGCGCACAATCGTCTCGTCATCCTGGCGAGACGAACGCCCAATAGCGACCGAGCCGGCGGCGGCGCGGTGACGGTCGCGCCCCTTGCGGCGTGCCGTGACCACGTTCGATGGCCGCGGCCCCTTCTCTCGAACTGCCGCAGTCGCGTCACAAGCCGCGTTCGGCGAGCGCGTTGCCCGCGCCACGTCTCGCGCTATCGTCGCAGTTCGAAGGTGCCGTCGTTGGCTTCGACGTGGCGTACCTCGTTGCGACCACCCGGCGGCACGAGATGCCCGAGTTGTGCCTCCCCCGCGTGATCGGCAATCCACTGCCGGGCTTCCTGCACGGCGTACTGCCAGCCGAAGGGATCGACCAGCGACGTGGCGTGCGAGAGGAAATCTGCGTTGACGATCACCGCCAGACGCGCCGCTGCCGTATCGCAATAGCGGTAACCGGCCGCCTCGGGCTCGACACGCTGTCGCTTGTCGTCGAGCAGACGATCGAGATATGGAATGCGATTCGCCGTGTAGCGATTCGTCACCCCGGCCACGAGGGCGCGGTAGCGATCCGAAGGGTTCGTTCCCTGTTGTTCGTCGCTCAACAGCTTCAAGAGCGTGAGCTGTTGCTCGGAATTGCCGAAGTCGGCAATCAAAGCGGCGGCCGTCGACCAGTCAGCGGCTGTGCCGTCGGAACGGCCGAGCATGGCAGCCGCTCTACTGGTCGCGGGATCGACCAGCGAGTCGGCCGGCGAATCGATCAGCCGGGCTGCCAGAGGCAGCGAGAATGCACGTCCCTCGGCCATGTACTGCTCGAGTGTCTGCTCGAGTTTCTCATTCTCTCCACGGCGCGCCTCGCGCAGGGCACGGACGAGCTCTTCATACGTGGCAAGACGCCCCTGGGGCAGTTGCTGACCGAAGGCATCGATCAATTCGACCCCTTGAGCATCGCTCGGACGGGGACGTGGCGTGTAGGTTCGCAGATTGTGTTCGTGCAACGGGACGGGTGGGCCGAAGTCGTAGGAATACATCTCGCGCAGCACGCGATCGATCGGCCAGCGGTCGTACTCCAGGCGATAGAGGGCCGCCATCGAACCCGTGCGATGGCGGCCGCCGGCACAATGAATAGCGACTGGCTGCCGCTCGGGCGAGTCCATCAGGTGGAAGAATTCCTCGAAGACCCACGGAGTGGGCCAGGGCCAATAGGCCTCTTCGCCCCAGGGCCATTGCAGATGCTCGGCTCCTAGCTCCTGCACGTACTCGCGTTCGTCCGCGCCCGACGGTTTGCCCGGATCGATCGGTCCGTGCCGCAGTTGCACGTCGCACGTCTGGAAGCTGACGACGGTCTTCACTCCACGCTTGACCACCAGGTAGTGAAATCCCCACTCGGTCGGCTGCCCCACCCGGTAGAGCACGCCGGGCTCGATCTCGAGCAAACGCTTCGCATGCATCCGCCATGCCCCGTAATAGCCGGCGATCATCAGCACGACCACGAGCACCGCCGTGACGCGCAATGCGATGCGCCACGTGGTGCGACGCCGGCCCACGTTGAGCGTGCTAGCAGTGCTGGCAGAGAGAAGCTTGGCGGCAGTCGACTTCTTACGACTCAAGGTGGAAAGCCTCGCAGAAGGTGGGGTGATCGCAGCGACGCGGCAGTCGCGCGAAGCTCGTCAGGTTCGGGGGGTGGGACTATAGCGCGCGTGCCGCGCATGGGTCAACCGCAGCGTCGGCTGGTGCGCCGCGAACCACTTGCTTGCAAACGCTCGCTCCATCGCCATTTACGGCGCAACGCCGTTCGGGCGACCACGCCGACACCTGTCTTGCTCCGCGTCGCGCGGCAATGGTACACTCCGCCCCCCGTCGAACGACCTTGACCGCGGTGCCGCGCGAGGAACGTTCGGCGCACGTCTCTTTTGTGCGCGCGACAGGAGGTCGCCGTTGCTCAATCACTGGCCCATTCGCACGAAGCTCCTGCTCGGACTGGCGCTGCTGGTCGTCATCGTCACGACCTTGGCCGGCAGCGGGCTGTTCGGCTTCTACACGTTTCGCGACATCGTGCGCACGCTCAGCTCGCGCGCCAACGAGCTTCCCCCGGCCATGGACTTGATCCGCAACGTGAGCAGTCTGGGCGCCTGTCTGCACGATGCGCGCCCTTACAGCGAGTTCATGGAGGACTCCTGGAACCGCCACTTGATCTCGGCCGACGTCGTACGCCAGGACTTCAACAAGCGACTGGAGGACGTACGGCAAACCGTATTCAAGTATCGTTCCCAGTTGGAGGTCACTCTCGATGAAGAGTCGCAGCTCAGCGTGAGCGAGCGCGAACACGAGACGATCCAGCAGCTCGAAAGCACGCTGAACAAGATCGCCGTGCTCAGCGAGAATCCGGTCTGGGTGACGAACACTACTCGTATCGACCAACTCGAGCACGAAATCGGCAAGCTGCAAGGGCTGGCCGGGGCGCTGCCCGTTTATCTCTTCCAGGATCTCCGCGATCTCCGCGAAGGGGTGCGTACGCAGTACCGCACCTTGATCGTACTCACCTGGTGCGCGAGCCTGCTGGCCGCGGTCCTTTTTGCCGTGTTCGTGCGGTTGTGCTACGTGTGGCTCTTCCGGCCCCTGCGCATCCTGGTAATGGGTTCGCGCAAAGTGGCCGCCGGACAATTCAACTACCGCATTCACCTCGATACGCAGGACGAGATGTCGGAGCTGGCCGAGGCGATGAATGCCATGACGGCCCGTTTTCAGGACATTCGCGACGATCTCGATCGCCAGGTGCAGGAACGCACGAAACAGGTCGTACGCAGCGAGCAACTGGCCAGCGTCGGCTTTCTGGCGGCCGGCGTGGCGCACGAGATCAACAACCCCTTGGCCTCGATCGCCATGTGCTCCGAATCGCTCGAGGGACGTTTGGGCGATCTGCTGCAGGAGGGGCACGACGAACATGCCGTCGTGCGCAACTATCTGCGCATGATCCAGAGCGAGGCGTTCCGCTGCAAGGAGATCACCGAGAAGCTGCTCGATTTCTCCCGCTTGGGAGAGGTGCAGCACACGAACACCGATCTCCGCGAGCTGGTCGAAGGCGTGATCGAGATGATCTCGCACCTCGGCCGTTACCAGGATAAGCACCTCATGCTACTGCCGGGCGATCCCGTCTTCGCCGCCATCAATGCGCAGGAAATGAAACAGGTCGTGCTGAATCTGCTCACCAACGGGCTCGATAGCCTCGATCCCGGCGGCCGAGTCACAGTCGAGCTGCATCGTGGCGACGGCGTCGCCGAGCTGATCGTCAGCGACAACGGTTGCGGCATGACTGACGAAGTACGCCGGCATCTGTTCGAACCTTTTTTCACCCGTCGCCGCGGGGGTCAGGGGACCGGCCTGGGACTATCGATCACCTATCGCATCATCGCCGACCACGACGGACACATCGAGGCCGAGAGCGCGGGACCAGGGCAAGGTTCGCGGTTCCGCGTGACGCTGCCGCTCGTCGAGCAACACAAGGAGTACTCCCATCGCCACCAAGCCGCTTAAGCGACTCAAGCTGCTGTTCGCCGACGACGAACGCTCGCTGCAGGAACTGATGAGCCTCGAGCTGCCGCGCCTGGGCTACGAGGTCACCGTCTGCCCCGATGGCACGACCGCCGCCGCCGCGCTCGAACGCAATACCTACGACTGCCTGCTGGTGGATCTCGACATGCCGGGCCTCAACGGCATCGAGGTCATCGCGCGCGCCAGGCAGCTTTCGCCCGACACCGACGCCATCGTGCTCACCGGCAAGTCCTCGGTCGAAACGGCGATCGCCGCGCTCCGCCACGGCGCGTTCGACTATCTGACCAAGCCCTGCAAGCTGGCCGAACTCGATGCCCTGCTCAGCCGCGTGGCATCCAAGCGCGAGCTGACCAACAAGTACCGCGCGGTCAAGCGACAGTTGGAACGCCTCGAAGGCGCCTCGCAACTCATCGGCGAATCTCCACGTATCGAGCAGGTGCGCCGCCTGGTCGCCAAGGTGGCGCCCACCGATTCCACCGTGCTCGTGCTGGGCGAAACCGGCACCGGCAAGGAGCTCGTCGCGCGGGCCGTCCACGATCAGAGCATGCGCTGCGATAAACCGTTCGTGGCCATCAACTGCGGCGCCCTGCCCGAGAGCCTGATCGAGAGCGAATTGTTCGGACATCGCAAAGGGGCCTTCACCGGCGCCGACGAGCATCGCGTCGGCCTGTTCGAGGTCTCCGCCGGCGGCACGCTCTTTCTCGACGAGATCGGCGAACTGCCCAAGGCCATGCAGGCCAAGCTCCTTCGCTTCTTGGAGAGCGGCGAGATTCGCCGCGTGGGCGAGAACGAATCGTTCGTCGTTGATGTCCGCGTCGTCTGCGCCACGCACCGGCATCTCGAAGAGATGGTCGCGGCCGGCGATTTCCGCGAAGACCTGATGTTCCGCATCAACACGTTCGAGATCCACCTGCCCCCGCTCCGCGAACGCCTCGATGATATTCCGCTGCTGGCGCGCCACCTGCTGGCGCGCTGCCGGCGATCGCTGCGTCCGGGAGACGAAGCTTTCACCCCCGATGCCATCAAGGCGTTGCAGGCACACGTCTGGCCGGGCAACGTACGCGAACTGGCCAATGTCGTCGAGCACGCGGCCATTCTCAACGACAACGGGCCGATCTCGGCCGATGAGCTCCCCAGCCGCTTCGCCCAACGCAAGTTGCAAGGACCCCACTTCAAGCTCAATGGTGGCATGACCATGCGCGAGATCGAGCTGTTGGCCATTCAACAGTCGCTCGAGCGTCACGGCGGCAACAAGCCCAAGGCGGCCGAAGAGCTCGGCATCAGCCTCAAGACGCTCTACAACAAGCTGCACCAGGTCGGTTCCCTCGAATCGACCAACTAGGGCCCGCTCACGAACCATTCCGGGCGGCGCGGCAGGGGTGCTCCGCGGTGGCAGCAGACTAGCGCGCAATCTCCAACCCGAATCGGTCGCTTCCTCGCGCTGCTGCGCGCGACGAGGCCGTTGTGAACTCAATCACGGTGGCGATTGCAACAACTCCAAGGCGAATGAGCGGCAATCTCTTTTTATCTATCGCAAATTATTTATTCCATCAAATCAAACCCACAGGCAAAGTCTACTAATCCTGCGTAGTCGTGTGGCCGATAACCGAGGTCGACGGTACGTCATTCGACGCACTTCGATCAGGACGAAGCCATGCTCCGCAATGCCTTGTACGCCACGATCGCGAGCCTCGTGATCGCCATACCGCTCACCGCTGTCTGGGGCCAATCGGGCCGACAGAAGCAAGCACCCACGCTGGGCGAGCGGTTGGGGAATCTCGGCCGAGAGCTCTTCGGCCCGATCGAAGATGGTTCGTTCGATGCGGACCCCTTCGCGCCTCCCAGCAACGAGCGCCGCATGCCGACGCCGGCACGACGGGCGCCCGAGCGGGTCGCGTCGAACGCCGAGCGCATGGCTCCCAGCACGCCCAAGGGGCAACTCGTCCCACGACAACCGCAGCCTGCTGCCAGCCGCAGTCTGCCCACGGCAAAAACGCCCGCGACCTTTGACACGGCGGGCAGCAGCCGTCGCCGGCCGGGCAATGAGCCCACGCTCGCGTCAGAACCGCCCTCGACGGCCTCGATCCCACGCCGCGATTCTCGCTCGAACTTTGCTGCCGCCGAGGAGCAGCAACCCCACGAGACATCGCCGTCGCAAGTCACGACGCGCCGCCGGACCTACGAGTCTCCGTCGCCGTCGCGCTACGTCGATGAGCAACAGCCGCAGCCCGGCTACGCCCAAGCCCCCGCTCGGCCCGAACCGATGGCCAGCTCTTCTCCCAAGGTCACGCAGAAGCGCGCCTACCAGGGACGCGGTTACGCGCCTCACCTGGCGCGCGGGCAGGCGCCGTCGCGCTCGCCGATGATGGATCACGAGGAGCCGCGCGCCGTACACGAACCGACTCCGGCCCGCGTCACGGGTGAACCGACGCTCGCGCAGGAATCGATTGCCGGCCGCGCGCAATTCGGTAGCGAAGAGGGCTCTGGCCCCAAGATCGTACGCAACCGCCACGTCGAGCAGCCGCGAGCCGGTTCGGTCGCCGCTTCGCGTCCCGCGATGGAGGAACCGCGCACTCCTCGCCTGGCACGCTCGCAGGCGCCCGCCGAAATGCCCACGGAAGCGAACGAGGACGCACATGTCGCCGCACGCAGGGCGTCTCCCGTCGCCACTCCGCCACAATTCGATTTGACCGTTGAGATAGAAACGACGGCCGACACGAACGATCTGGCGGCGATACCGGCCGAAGCGCCGACGATCGACGAGCCGCAAGAAGAAATGGTGCCCGACGCGGTGGCCACCGATCTTGGCGCCGAAGGTCGCACGCTGGCCGAGCGTCTTGCCGCGGCACGTAGCTTCTCGGCCCCCAAGCACCCGCTGCGCGATCCGTCGACCAAGATGTCGGCTCGAGCTTCGAATCCGGCAGCTCCCATGGCCCCCACCCCCGAGGCGCAGGAGATCGCCGCCGAGGTCGTTACTAGCCCGGCCATGCCCGCTGCTGCTACTTCCAACATGCTGAACGAAGCGCTCCCCGCGGACGAGGCATCGCAGCCGCTCGTGGGCATTCCGCGCAAGGTGACACAACCGCCATCGGCCGCGCCGCCGGTGCAGGAACCGACGCCCGCTCTGCCCGAGGAAACCGAGTTCGAAGCAGCAGAAACCGATTTTGCCGCGATCGAGTCGATGCGGGAACCGACACCTGCGGTCGCGATCGAAGCGGCAAATGCGGCCCCTGTCCGAAATGAGCCGACCCCGGCCCGCCCGAATGTACCTCAAGTGGCCAAGGCAGAATCACCTTTGTTGGAGCCAACCCCCGCCCGTCAGACAAAAGAGCCGGCGGCGCCGAGCGAGCAAGCCTCGACGGGTGACAGCGTTCTCTTGACCAAGCAAAGCCCCGTGCTGGCGGTCGAAACAATTGGCCCGCGCAACATCAAGGTCGGCATACCCGCCCGTTACCGCGTTGTCGTGGAGAACGCGGGCAAGGTGGCCGCGGAGGGGGTCTCGGTGCATGTCTTGTTGCCCGAGTGGGCCGACGTGGTCGGCGCCAATGCCTCGACCGGCACCGCCCGCGCCGCGCAAGACGCCACGCGCGGAGTCGAATGGCGCGTGGGGCGCGTCGAATCGGCCGGTCGGCAACAGTTGACTCTCGAAATCACCGCGCGTCGTAGCGAACCGCTGGAACTCGACGTGCGTTGGAGCCTGGCCCCGGTCAAGTCGCAGACGCGCGTCGTCGTACAAGAGCCGAAGCTCGAGATGCGTCTCGATGGTCCCGATGAAGTGAACTACGGCGAGTTGGAACGCTTCACCCTGCAGGTGGGCAACCCGGGCAATGGCGACGCCGAACAGGTCGTCGTGCGTTTGCTGCCCGCCAACGCCGACGAGGAAGCAACCGAGCAGATGATCGGCACCGTGGCCGCCGGCGAGACCAAGACCATCGATCTCGAACTGTCGGCGCTGCGCTCGGGTACCTTCTGGATCAAGGCCGAGGCCGACGGACAGGGTGGCCTGCACACGAGCGTCGCTGCCGAAGTGCTCGTCCGCCGCGCCGCGCTCGAAGTCGCCATGGAAGGCCCCGCCTTCCAATATGCCGGCACCGAGGGAACCTATCGCGTGCGTCTGACGAACACGGGCAATGCCCCGGCACGCAACGTCGAAGTGCGCACGTTGTTGCCGGCCGGTGCCCAGCACGTCGAGAGCACCGAGACCTCGCGCGTCGAGCTGGCCAGCGGTCGCGTCGTCTGGGGACTAGCCAGCCTGGCGGCGGGCGAAGAGCGCGAGTTCGAACTGACCTGCAAGCTGATGGAACCGGGTTCACTCCGCCCGCAGGTGGTCTGCACGGCGGCCGATGATCTCACCGCCTCGCACGGCGTGGAGACCAAGGTCGAGGCGCTGGCCGATCTCAGCCTCGAGATTCGCGATCCGCGCGGGCCCGTGCCCGTGGGGAGCGAGGCGCGTTACGAAGTCCGCATTAAGAATCGCGGCACGAGCGCCGCACACGATATCGACGTGGCGGCCTTCTTTGCCTCCGGCGTCGAACCGGTCAAAGCCACCGGCGCCGAGCATCGACTCGCCGAGGGGCAGGTGCTGTTCGACAAGATTGCCAAGCTCGACGCCGGACAGGAGCTCGTGCTGACGATTTTTGCCGCAGCGAGCGTGAGCGGAAATCGTGGCTTCCGCGTCGAGTTGCATTGCCCCGAGTTGGAAACGAACCTCGCCGCGGAAGAATCGACGCACTTCTACGACCGCCGCCACGGCCAGGCCGCGGCCGTCACGCCGGCCGACGAATCGGCCGCGGTCGAACAGGCCGCCGAGTCGTCCGGCGAAGCGACGATGTCCGAATCGGTCTCGGCCTCCGAGCCAACAACGGCCGACGAGCAGCAGCATGCCAGCAGCGACGAGCCGACGCCCGCCGCTCCGTTGGCGACAGAAGTTCCGTCGCAGCCGTAAGTTGCCCGGCTTCCAGGTTCTTTGCTAGCGAGCGACGCTAGCGGCGCGGCGAATCCGCCTTGCGCCCTGCTGGGGGATGACCTATAATCCCGCCCCCTTCGAGCCGGTGGTCCGGTCTGGCCATCGGCGCAGGCGCGCGTAGCGGCGCGCCACTCGTCACGAACCTGGAACAGACCTCGATCGCATGCCGGATTGTGACCGTTGCCGCTGCCGCCCCCCAAGCGGGTCCGCGCCCTGTCGTGGACCTGCGCCCCCCGTCTGCGCGCGCAGCGGCATCGGTGCGTTGTTGCTCGCGATGTTGGCGCTCGCCTGCGGATGCGGCACCACGAACTGGAGCGACACGGCGCGCACGGCGACCGAACAGTTGCTCATCACCGACGCGATGGACCGCGCCATCAGCCAGATCGACTTCGAGATCCTGGCCGGCAAAGAAGTCTTCTTCGATCCTACCTACCTCAAGGGCACTACCGACGAGAACTATCTCGTGAGTTCGCTGCGGCAACACCTCATGGCAAGCGGCGTGGTGCTCAAGGATAAGAAAGAGGAAGCGATGTACATCGTCGAGGCGCGCGTCGGCGCCAACGGCACCGATCGTCACTCGCTACTGTTCGGTGTCCCGGCCGTTAATTTGCCGATGACGGCCTTCCCCGGCATGCCGGTCGGCACGCCTTCGGCCTTGCCCGAAATCGCACTCGCCAAGGACACGAATCAGAAGGCGGTCTCCAAGGTCGCGGTGTTCGCCTACAACCGGGTCACCGGCATGCCGGTGTGGCAGTCGGGCGTGGCCAGCGCTCGCAGCGACGCGAACGCGAAGTGGGTGCTCGGCGCCGGCCCGTTCCAGAAGGGAACCATTTACGACGGCACGAAGTTCGCCGGCGGTCAGCTCGACATTCCGCTCGTCACCGGCCCCGATCAACAAGGACCGACGCACGAGAATATTCCGGTCACGGCCGAAGCGATCTTCCCCGAAAGCGTGCCGATTCTGGCCGAAAAAGAGGTCCACCGCGACCAGGCATCGAACGATGCACCGGGCGAAGGGGCCGCGACGACCGCCTCGGCCACCGCGCCCGCGGCAGCGCCCCCCCCGCCGGCCAATGCGGTCCCCGCCATGCCATCGCCCGCGGCGCCCGTCGCAGCCGCGCCGGCAGCAACGGTACCGGCCAGCGCCACGATGAGTAACGCCAACAGCCCCGCCCAAGTGACCCGTTTGCCCTCGGTGCCGCCTCCCACGCCCGGCAATCCCGTGCAATTTCCGAATCGCGCCTTGCCTCCGCCCGGCCAACCGATCCTGCGCTAGCGCGGCACTCGTTGGCGGGCGCCGCGCTACGTGCGGTGGCGGCGCTTCTTGGAGACTTCGCCGTCCACCGGCAAGAACTGTAGCGGATGATCGGAGGTCGGTTCCGCGATGCGGATCGAAAGACGGCCGGTCAGCAGATCGTCGAGCACGTTGCCCACGACCTCGGCCCGCCAGCCTCGCATCAGCATCGGCAGTTCCTGTTCGCGACCGCGCGAGTTTCCTCCCAGGCGGTAGGCGATCAGATCGCGCACGTCGCTGGCCGTCCCCACGATACTGGGTGCCACGTGTGCCGCACGGCAGATACTCGAGACGGCCGAAGCGAGAAACTGTGTTACCATCGAGAGCGCCACGGCCGATTCTCCGCGGACCATCGGCGGATGATCTTCGTCCGGCATTTCGAGCGCCTTGCGAATTGCCGCCGAGAGAGCGCCGATCTGACGTTGCAGGTCGCCACGTTCCATGCCGCGCACGGCCCCGATCTGCTTCGGATCGTCGCTATGTCGCTTGGCCATTTCGACAATGAGATCGTCGCGCAGCAGACGGCGCGGTGGCCAATCTCGACGCCGGGCCTCCCCCTCGCGCCAGCGCCACAGTTCGCGCACGATGGCCAGTTCCCGCGAGCCCAATCCGGCGATGCCTGATACGCGGCGCCAACGCTCCTCTTCGCGCGAGGCGATCAACTGCTCGATCCAGGCGGTCATCTCGGCATCGAGCCACGAGAGACGCTCGTGCCGCGAGAGACGCCCGTGCAGCTTGTCGCGCAACCGCTCGAGGTCGCGCACGTCGTCGAGCGCGTATTCCATCTGCCGGTCGGACAGGGGGCGTTTGCTCCAGTCGGTGCGAGTTTCCTTCTTCGCCGCCTTGATGCCGAGCAGCTTCGACAGCAGGTTGCCATAGCCGGCCGGGTACTCGTGGCCGATGAGCCCCGCCGCAATCTGGACGTCGAACAGCCCGGCCGGTGGCTTGCCGACAGCCTCGAGACAGAAGCAGACCTCTTCGCGACCGGCGTGGACGATCGTCTCGTGCTCGCCCGTGGCGAGCAACTTCCAGAAGGGGACGAGGTTCCGCACCTCGATCGTATCGATGACCGCCAGCCGCTCGCCGACCGCCACCTGCACCAGGCACAATTGCGGGCGATACGTCCGTTCGGAGACGAACTCGGTGTCGAACGCAATGCGTGGGGCGCCGGCAATGTCGTCGCAGAAGTCGACCAGTTGCTCGTCGGTGGTAATCAGGTCGTACTTCAAGCGTTTGACATCCCTTCGAAGGGGCGAGGGGCTCCATTATGGCCAGGGCATGGTCTGCTTGCCTACCCTCGACGAGCATCTCGTGCTCATGGCACGTGCCGCCTTGCCGAGCGCGGCGGGTGGCGCTATTATCGAGCCTCCTCGTGCGCTCACCCTTATCTCGTGCCAGGAGCTCCGATGCTCGTGCTTCGACGACTCTACCGATCGGCATCTGTGGCGAACCACCTCTGGCTGGCCCTGGTCTTGCTCGTCGCCAACGGCGCGTCGCCGGCCGCCGTTGGCGCCGCGGAACCGAGCGCCCCGGCAACCCTCGAAAAACCTGCCGTCGATGCCGAGGGGGTGGCCCACGCCGTCGAGCGTGCCCAGAGCCGCAACAAGCTGCCCGGTGTCTCGGTGGCGATTGTACGGGGAGACACGATCGCCACGTCCGGTGGCGCGGGGTTTGCCGATGTCGAGAACGAGGTGCCCGCTCGCGCGACGTCGGTCTATCGCATCGGCTCGATCTCGAAACCGGTGGCCGCGGTGGCCGTCATGCAACTGGTCGAGCAAGGCAAGGTCTCGCTGGACGATCCCATTCAGAAATACGTCCCCTCGTTTCCTGAAAAAGAACAGGGGACCGTGACCGTGCGGCACCTGCTCACGCACACGGCTGGCGTGCGTCACTACAAAGAGGGGGAGTTCGATTCCCGCGATCGCTTCGAGACGCTGGCCGACGCCATCAAGATCTTCCAAGACGACCCGCTGCTCTTCAAGCCGGGCGAAAAGTACAGCTACTCGAGCTACGGCTACAACCTGTTGGCTGGCGTGGTCGAGTCGGCGGCGGGCCAGCCCTACGATGCTTACCTGCAGGAGCACATTTTTGAGCCGGCCGGCATGACGGCCACATTCTGCGAACGGGCGGAAGAGATCGTCCCGCATCGCGCACGCCATTACGAACGAGCTACCGGCGATACCTTGCGCAACGTGCCCTACGTCGACCTGAGCATCAAATGGGCAGGGGGCGGTTTGATTTCCTCGGCCGAAGACCTGGCTCGTTTCGATATCGCGCTGCGCGAGGGCAAGCTGCTCGAGCCCGAGACGATGGAAGCGATGTACGCGCCGACCAAACTCGCCGACGGCAGCGAGAGCATGTATGGACTGGGCTGGCAGATTCGTCGCGACGATCAAGGCCGCCGCTGGGTGGGGCACTCCGGAGGGGCCACCGGCGCCACCACGCAGTTTCTGCGTTGTCCCGACGAAAAACTGGCTGTGGTCGTGCTGATCAACGTGCGCCCGACGCCTGTGCCAGCCAGACTCGCCCAGCAGTTGGCGAAGCTGGTCCTAGGTGATTTCGAGTTCGTCGCTCGCAACGACTGACGGTCGAACGACATCGCGTCGCCACCAGGGGTCTGGCAGGCCGGAACACAGGGCATCGACAACGAGGGGGACAAGAACGCGTGCGTGGCATTGCCCTGGAAACGAGTGGACTGCGTGGCAGCGTGGCCGCCTTCGACGGCGAGCACATTCTGGCCGCACAGGAATTGACGAGCAAACAGCGCAGTGCCCAGTCGCTGGCCCCGGCGCTCCGCGACCTGTTGACGGCGCAAGGCTGGCAGCCTCGCGACGTGCAATTGGTCGCCGTCACGGCGGGGCCGGGCTCCTTCACCGGTCTGCGCATTGGCGTGACGACGGCCAAGACGTTCGCCTACGCGGTGGGGGCCGAACTCGTGGCCGTCGATACGCTCGAAGTCATCGCCTCGCAGGCACCGGGCGAGTATCGGCGACTGCACGTCATTCTCGACGCAGGACGGAGCCAGGCCTTCGCGGCTCAGTTCTCGCGGGGTATCGCGGCGGCATCGACGACCGTCGTGCCGTCGCACATCGTCGACATGGCCGCATGGCTGGCGGCGCTGCAGCCCGGCGACACCGTCACCGGACCGCTGCTCGACAAGCTCGGCTCACCACTACCGCCCGGCGTGGCACCGATCGATTCGGCCCACCGCGCACCGACGGCCGCAGCCGTGGCGCGTGTGGCGTGGCAGAAGTATCTCGCCGGCCAGCGCGACGATCCCATCCAACTCGTGCCGCTCTATCTGCGTCTGAGCGCCGCCGAAGAAAAGCAAGCAATGCAACACCGCGCGTAGGTCGGGCGCCACGAGGCTGACAGAACTTAACCCGAAACGTGAGTTTTGAAGTTGCGCATGGATCGGGTGGCACGGATGATTTTCCAGAGTGGCCTGCGGAACGGGATGAATCGGAGTCGGAAAATCGTCCGTGTCGCGCAGCGACAAGAGGATGAGGGCCCGTCCATTTCTCTCCCTCGTTCGCGGCGCACACGTCGTGCAGTTCCTCTGGTCGCTGCGCGACACCGACCATCTGGCGACTCGGGTTCGCTTCCAAGGGAGAGCTTTTTCCGCAAGGTGATCGGTGCTACCCGACTACTTATCCGCGGCGTGTTTCTTGGTGCTGTTCGATCAGCACAACTTTAAAATTCACGCTTCAGCGCGATTCCGCGAGCGACCGCGCTGCCTAGATTAACTGCGCCGCTAGTGCCCCGCAGCGTGCCGCACCGAGAAGCGCCGTCTTCGGCTCGAGGATCACCTGCACGGGCATCGCGGCGAGCAGATCGCGCATGCGTCCCTTGGCCAGAAAGCTCTCGACGAACGAGCCCGACCGGAGCTTGTCGAGGATCTTCGGCGCGATCCCCCCTCCGATGTACAGCCCGCCGGTCGACATGATCTTGAGGGCGAGATTGCCCGCCTCGGCGCCGTAGATTTGCACGAAGAGATCGAGTGCCGCCTCGGCCAGCGGCGACTTGCCCGCCATCGCCGCGATTGAAATGGCGGCGGCCGGATCACCGGCCTTCAATTCTTCCGCCAGCCAGGCGGGTTCTTCGCCGCGCTTCGTGTCGCGGAGGAACTCGTACAAGTTTACCAGGCCCGGCCCCGAGAGGACACGTTCGTAAGCGACGTGTTCCCAGCGCCCGCGCAGGTAGTGCCATAGCTCGGCTTGCAATTCGTTGAGCGGGGCGAAGTCGCCGTGGCCCCCTTCACAAGCGAAGGGGCGATGCGTGTGCGTATCCCAATAGAGCCCCGCCTCGCCCAAACCCGTGCCCGCCGCGATGATGGCCGCATTGCCGCTTGCGTTGGGCGCGCCCGCATGGAGCGTGGCAAGCTGCGTCTCGTCGAGACAGGCGATGCCGTAGGCGTTCGCCTCGAGATCGTTAATCAGGATCGCCGTGGGCAGTTTGGCCTTGGCCGCCAGTTCCTTGGCATCGATGATCCAGGGGAGGTTCGTCGCCTCGCAACGGCCGTTGCGCACGGGCCCGGCGATGCCGAAGCAGCCCACTATCACCTCTTCGCCGGGGCAGTGGTTCTTGAGGAAGTCGAGCACGATTTCGGCCAGTCCGGCGTGATCGCGGCTGGGATACTTCTGCTCGACGACGGAAGTGAGTTTTTTTCCCTCGGCACGAAAGTAGCCCAGGTTGGTCTTCGTGCCACCGATATCACCGGCCAGAATCATCGAGTGCGCTCCGAAAGCTGCCTTGCTGCAAGATGAGCCCTTCTTCGCTCGATATCTTACCCGGCTCAGTGGATTTGGGGCACCGCACTTGCTGTTGAATCGGGATCCTGGAGTGGCGGCGAAATAGCAGTGACGCTCAAGTGAGCGTAAACTGGCCGCAGATCGCCTCGAAGTTACACGACGAGTTGGTGCCATGCGACGACCTTAGGCAATGCGAACATTGGTAACCGCGGTGTTCTGCGCGTGGCACTCTTCGACGTTGCTGTATGCCCACGACCCGCCTCCCAAGCCGACCTCTACGACGCACACCATCGCGCGGCGCACGGCTGACGGCCCGACGTGCCAGCTCAAGCTTTCGCTCATCGACGCGAAATCGGGGGAGCCGCTGCCCGGCGTCGTGCAGGTCCTCGATCACGACGACAAACTCGTCGAGCTACCGAACCTGTTGAACCGCGGCCAGGGCATCGAACAGATCGGGCCGATTCACAACTGGTGGGTGCTTGCGGGACCAACCGTGCTCACGGTGCCGGCGAAGGAGATCTCGGTCGACGCGTTCTCGGGGCTGGAGACGGAACGCGCGGCGCACCAGCACCTTGATCTGACCGGTAAGACGGAAGCCACGCTCGAAATTCCGCTAACCAGCTTTCATGATGCGCTCAAGAGTTGGTATATAGCGGGCAACACGCACCTGCACCTCATGAAAATGAGCCGGCAAGAGGCCGATCGCTATCTGAGCGAGGTGCCGCTGGCCGATGGCCTCTGGATTGTCTTTCTCTCCTACCTCGAACGGGCCGAGGCCGATCTCGAGTACACGAGCAATAACATGCCCTCTTCTAGCACGATCCACGAAACAGGGGCCACTCAACATGCCACCAGGACATCGTCATCCGCCCCACGATTCTTCTTACCCCCCCGCGCGTGGGCCGGTGCTGCTGCTCACCTGCATGGACCTGCGGCTACTCGACGAGATCGTGGCCTTCATGGACCACGACGGGCTCGTGAACCGCTATGACCACGTCATCATGGCGGGGGCGGCGCTGGGGGCGCTTGGCGCGAACCTGCCCGAGTATGAGCACTGGAAATGCACCTTCTTCGATCATCTCGACAAAGCCTACAAGCTGCACCACATCCACGACGTCTACATCCTCGAGCATCGCGACTGCGGCGCCTATCGCGATTTCCTGCAAGAGGCCGGCGACTTCGACGAGGGGCAGGAGAAAGCAGAATTCGCCTGTCATCGCAAATATGCCAACCAACTCCGTCGAGAAATCCTCGCCTGGGCCAAAGAGCGCGACATCAAGCTGCGCGTGCGAGCCTTCCTCATGGACCTGCGCGGGCGAGTGGCACAGCTCGAAGAGCCGCGGCAAAACAGGAAGCCCAAGCGGAAGCGTGCCGAGTCGTAGCACGAGGTGAGTCGAGCGACGGGATTATTGTCGAAACGAGTCGGGCAGTCGGTGGAACTTTTGTCCGGCAAAACGCATCCTATCTGCAACCAAGGAGAAAATCGCCATGCTCAAGAAGCTGCTCATCGCCGGTGCCGGATTGGTCGTGTTGCTCGTCGTGCTCTACGTGGGCTTGAACTCCATCTACAACAAGAACACGGCTGCCGCGGAGCGGATTCTCGATTCGATCGATAGCAGCTCGCACAGCTATTATGGTCAGGCGCAGTCGGGCAGTTTGAACTACGACACCGAGCAGTCGATCCTGAACACCAGGATTCTCGAATACAAGCAGCTCACTCAGTGGGCGATTCGCCCGCATGTGAAGGCCCGCTTCGACGAGGTCTGTGCCGCGGCCGAAAAGGCCCTCACCAATGCCCGCGAAATGCAGGCGTACATGCAGCAGGGGCAGGAAGATGGCGAAGCCCGCGCCACCGCTGCGATGGAAGAGATGCTCGAAAACCAGCGCCGAGCCGCCGAGCAGAACTAACCGCGCTCCCGCGGATCGATCCAAATCCACAGCGTGGCGCCGATCAGACAAATCGCACTCGCCAGCGCCAGTCCCCACTGCCAACCGAAGTACGAGGCGAACCACGGCGTCACCACCGGCGCCAGCAATCCGCCGACGTTGCCTCCCGTGTTGAAGATGGCGGCCGAAGTCCCGCCGCGTCGGCCGCCGAGTTCGATGGCCGTGGTCCAAAAAACCCCTTCGCCCAGTCCGGCTGCCCCCATCGCCAGGGCGAAGAACGTGACGATCCAGAACGAGCTCTCGGCCGCGGTGCCCAACAGTAGCAGGAGGGCGCTCGCCAGCAGCCCCATGCCAGGCACCGCGGCGCGCGACACGCGCACCCCGAAGCGCGGCAAGAGCCGATCCGACAGTCCGCCTCCAACGAACATCGCCGCGGCCATCGCCAGGTTCGGAATCGTGGCGTAGAGACGGCTCTCTTGCGAGTCGTAGTGCAGCACCTCTTTGAAGTAGTACTGCATCCAATAGAAGAACAGATATTGAAAGTATCCCAGCGCCGCGTAACTGCCGGTGAGCAAGAGCAGGCTGCGGTTGCGCAATAGCGCGTACCAGGCGGGCGAGGGCTCGAGCGGCGGCACGGCGATCGTCTGTGCCGCGGCCGACAACGTATCAACCGATGGCGCTTCCTCGCGCGCGGACGGACCATCGGAGGCCACCATCAGCCACACCACACCCAGCACGCCCGTCAAAACGCCACACACGACGAAGGCCGCCGGCCAGTCGAGCACGTCCATCATCGATCCGAAGACGTAGTAGGTCGCCGCGATGCCGACGAGCGCCGCCGCCGTGACGAGACCGTTGGCCGTCGCGCGGCTTTCCGGTGGCATCCACAGCGACACGGCCCGCGCGCAACCGGGATGCAGCGGCGCGCTCACCAGCCCCATCGTGCCGCGCACGACCCACAACACCGGCAGAACCATCGCCCCGAGCGACAACCAGCCGATGCTGCCCGTCAGCACGATCAACAGGGCCGAGGCGACCGCCATGCCCCCCAACGCCCGCTTGGCGCCGATACGGTCGATCAGCCATCCGCCGGGAATCATCGCCAGCGTGTAGAGCACGAGATAGGCCGAGTAGACCGATCCCATCTGGGTCTCACTCAGCCGATACTCGTCCATCAGCCGCTCGGTGCCCGCCACCGACATGCTCACGCGATTGAAGTGCCCCGAGAAGGTGAACGCCATCAGCAGGGCGACGATCAGCACGCGCGGGCGCGAGAGGGCAACAAGCATGAAGCGACCTGTCCATCAAACGTAGAACGTGTTCGTGCGTAGCGCGGCCATCGACGCCGCAGTGTGGCGGCGCGACAGATCGTTTGCAACCAAACGAATATTCGCGGGAACAAAAGCTTGCGGCGGTTTCACACGCGGCGGATAATCGAAGTCGTCACATCTCCCTTCGCCGTTCGCGCACCTGTCACTATCTGTTCGATTCTTTCGCTTGCCGTGCTTGCGCGGTGTCGGAACACATCCGCGCTGGCTAGACGCACCTCCGTCCGGAACTTTTTCAGAGAAAGAGGGTCGAGGCATGGCCAAGTATGAACTTCCCGAAGTACCACGCGACGATTCGCAAGATCTGCCCGTCGATCCGGCCCAACTGCGGCTTGACGAGCGGCGCCCATCGCGGCTGGGTGATTTTGGGCTGCTGGCCTTGAGTTGTGTCGTGGCCGGCGGCGCGGCATTCCTGCTCTTGGCGAACAGTCGTCCGACGAACGGTGCGACGCACTCCGCGCAACTCGAGCGGCAGGCACGTCTGCTCGAAATCGACGCGGCCGCTGAAGCCGCAGTCGCCGATCGCACGCACGAATAACGTAGCCATGTTGCGTCGTGCGAGCGAACACTCCATCCATGCGCATCAGCCGGCGCGCGACCCGCGTTGGTTCCTTTGCGCGCTGCGCTGGTGCGAGCACGTGCTGGCCACCTTTGGCGGCATCGTGCTCGTCAGTTGGTTGTCGTTCGACTACTCGGCGATCGTCTCGCCGTCGATGTCCCCCACGCTCGAAGGGACGAGCCTCGACGACGGCGATCGCGTCCTCACCGAAAAGCTGAGTGGCTGGTTCTGCACGCCACGGCGCTGGGAGGTGATCACCTTTCGCGACAAGTCGGGCGAGCGGCGGATGAAGCGAGTCGTCGGGCTGCCGGGCGAGTCGGTGCAGATGCTGGCCGACCGCGAACTCTTGATCGACGGCCAGCGTGTGGAAGTGCCCCCCGTGATCGATCAGAAGTACCTGCGCTACGGCAAGCCGGTGCCGTGTGGCGACGGGTACTACGTGCTGGGAGACGACCTGAAAGACTCGGAGGACAGCCGCTTTAATGGCCCGGTGCCGGCGGAGCGGATCATCGGCCGCGCCTGGCTGATCGTGTGGCCCAAGGAACGAGCCGGCTGGGTGCGATGAAGCTCACCGGTGCCATGCAGTCGAGAGACTTCCTCCCCTACGGCACCAAGAACGGTCGTATAATTGCGAATAGCAATTGGATCGTTACATCCCCAGTCGGAGTCTCTTGGATGGCCGAAGAGCGTGGTTGCGGTTCGATTGGCCTGGCCGTTTTTGGTGTGATCGTCTCGCTCGTCTACCTGTCGAACATCTCGATGGGCTTCTTCGAGATCCCGGACAATCTCCCCTTCGTCGGTAACCTCGACGAGGTCTTCTTCACGGGCGTGCTGCTGGCCTCGCTTGCCAAGCTGGGCATCAACCTCCCCTTTTTGCAGCACCGCACGCCCCCGCGACAGGATCCGCCCCCCGTGGAAGAGAAGCCGAAAGCGGACCGCTAAGCCGTCGCGCATCTTCGGCAGCACTTGGGGTAGGCGGAGCACCTGTGTTCGATCAGATCCGTCGTGCCGTCGTAGTTGCAAACCATTTGAGATCGACCACGACGACACAACGTGAAGTGCTATTCAGACGATTTACCCATCTGCGTTTATCTGCGTGTCTCTGCGGATCAACTCGAATGCCGCAGCACTCGATCCGCAGACGGACGCAGATTCACGCAGATGACTCCGCACGGGGGGCGTGATGATGTCCTTCATCGGCGGAATCGCCATTGCCGTTGGCGTCTTCGGGTCGCCACATGCCCCAGCCGAAGAGCATCGCCGCCGTCAGCGCGTAGGCCGCGGCCAGATAGAACGGCGTCTGCCCCGCGGCCGCTTTGGGCAACTCGGGCAGCGCCCAGGGTAGCACCATCGAGCCACCCGGCAGGGGCGAATGAATGACGCCGAACAGGCTTGCCACGGCGGCGACGGCCAGATAGGCCGCGGCCTGTTTCAAACGGCGATCGATCATCGCCACCAGCGTCGAGGCCCAGAGCAGGCTCGTCACGATGAAGCCGGCCGAGAGCATGCGCATCGTTTGCAGCTCGCTGGCCAGTCCCGCTTCGAGGGTATCGAGCGTCGTCCCCGACTGCGCGAGAATACCGAGCAGCCGATCGGCGTAGATCATCACCAGGTAAGCCAGGGCGGGCACGCAGCCGAAGACGACCGCCGGATAGTGGCGCGTCGGCGTGGCATGAAAGCTCTGCGAGGAGATTTCGAGCCCGATGAAGACCAGGATCGGCAGAATCGCCGCCTTGGGGATAAAGAGGTACAGGTAAGCGAAGTAGCCAAAGATTCCCGCACCGCCAATGAAGAGCGCGGTGGCCAGCGTATAGGCGGCGCGCCCCCCCATCGCCTTGTACGCCGGATGCCCGATGTAGGGGGTCGTCTGAATCACGCCGCCACATAGTCCGGCCACCAGGGTGGCCACCGCCTCAACCGCCACGACGTGCCCCGTGTTGTACTCGTCACCCACGGCGGCGGCGCTCTCCGTGCAGTCGATGCCTCCCACAACCGTGGCCAGGGCAAAGGGGATCACGATCGGCAGGTAGACCAGCGAATCGCGGAACACCTCCCACCATTCGAGCGTGGGTAGGGGGAGCACGAACCCGATCTGGGTCTGAATGGTCTGATCGATGGAGGCGGCCCCCAGCGTGCCGGTCCAGGTCATCAGGTAGTAGACCGTCGTGCCCACCAGAACCGCCCCCAAGGCCCCGGGTATCCGGCCGGGCAGTGACAAGCGACTTACCAGCGTGGCCAAAATCAGGGCAAGCGACAGGAATCCCACCACGGGAACCCGGGCCACCTCGAGTAGCGGTAAAAAGCTGATCAGCACCAGGGCGATAGCGGCCAGCGAACCCAGAAGTCCTGCCCTGGGAACGACTTGCCGCATCCAATGGGCCGCTAGCGAGCAGGCCAGTTTGAAGACCCCGCTGGTAATAATCGCGCACATGCCGATTCGCCAGGCGTAGATGGCAGCGTCTTGTTCGGCAAGTCCGGTGGCTTTTCCGGCAAGATAGGCAGGCCCGAGAACGAAGAACACCATGCCAAAGGTGCTTGGCGTATCGATACCTAAAGGCATGGCGGTTATGTCGTTACGACCAGAGCGGCGTGCCAGCCGGAAGGCCATCCAGGTGAAGAGCAGGTCGCCGACGAGGACGCCTAGCGCGGTTCCCGGGATCATGTAACGAAGAGCAAAACTTTCAGGGAATCCGAATGCGCCACCCAGCAGCCCGACCATGAGCAGCAGCGCCGCGGTATTATCTAACATCAAGCCAAAAAAGGCGTTAACGTCGCCAGCAGTGGCCCAGCGGTAGCGGTTCAACAGCGGATTCCTGACTTCTGGCACGCGAGTTGCGGATTATGCCGTCCAGAGTCTACGAGCTATCGAGTCAGACTGTCAAATTGGCACGGAAAGACGGAACAAACGGCCCAGCCGAGGCCACTCAGACAACGGTTTGTCTACCCTTCACGTCATCATCTTCTTGTCGTAGAGAGGCGACACGTCACGACCGCCGGGGGGAACTTGCGGTTCACATCTCATCGAATCCTTTGCCGCACGAACCATCAGCCGGTCGGACACGTAAGAACCATGAACAAGACCATCAAGCCTATGTCGAAACCGAATCAAGTCGCCCCTGGGCGACGATCGTTCGCGGATGAGACCGACGAAGCGCTGATCGTGCGCTATCGGGACACCGGCGATCGCGCGGCCTTCGACGAGTTGGTCCACCGGTACGAACGCGAGCTGTACAGCTACCTGCGTCGCTATCTGGACGACGCGGAGATGGCCGAAGACGTGTTCCAATCCACGTTCCTGCAACTCCACCTGAAGTGCGATAAGTACGAAACCGATCGGAAGTTCCGGCCGTGGCTCTATACGATCGCAACGAATCAAGCTATCGACGCCCAACGGCGCAACAAGCGTCACCGCATGGTGAGCTTGGATCGCCGCAACGGGCAAGGCAAGGACGACGACGTAGGGGCATTGCTCGAACTGTTGGTCGGTGGCGAGCCGGGACCCGTGGCGCAGCTCGAGGGGGCCGAGCGCCGCAATTGGGTCCGTCAGACCATCGCCACGCTGCCCGAGCCTTTGCGGGCGGCCATCACCCTGATCTACTACCAAGGCATGAAGTATCGCGAGGCGGCCGAAGTGCTGGCCGTGCCCGTCGGGACCGTCAAGAGCCGGTTGCACACCGCCATCTTGAAGCTCAACGAGGCCTGGCACAACACGCAGCCCTCGGGAGAATTCCACCCGTAATGGCCACGTACGAGGCGCGCGACGATCGCGGCCTCCTGCCGACGGGGCGAGCTTCTGCCCCGCCAGAATAAATTAAGGGAATTGGTGCCATGCGCGACGAGCTACTTGGCTACCTGCTTGGGTCGCTAGAGCCGGACGAAGTCGAACGACTAGAAGAGGAGCTGCGGCGCAACCCGCAGCTCCAACGCGAACTCGAGGTGCTGAGCGAAGCGCTCGCACCGCTGTCGGAAGAAGAAGACCACCACGAGCCCCCGCCGGGGCTGGCGCTGCGCACCTGCGAGCAGATCCAGATCCATGCCCGCGTCACGGTCGAATCCCGTGTCGAAACGGTCAGCACGCGCATGGGGTGGAGCGTGCAAGACTTCATGGTCGCCGCCGGCATCATGATCGCCGCCTCGATGCTCTTCTTCCCCGCCGTCAGCCATAGCCGCTTCCAGGCGCAATTGGCCATGTGCCAGAACAACCTGCGCATGATCGGCGCCGGCGTGACCAACTACAGTCAGGCGCACGGCTCCTACTTCCCCGCAGTCGCGGCACGCAACGGCCGTGCCGTGCCCGCCGCCTTCGCCTCGCTTCTGTCCCGCACCGGGTTTGTCGAAGGCTCGCAACCGTTCGTCTGCCCCTCGTCGGCCACCGCCGAGCAACGCTGCATGCGCTTGCCCACGCCCGAGGAGATCGACGAGTACGGACTCGACCACCTGCGTAGTGTTTGCCGCAGCATCGCGGGCAACTACTGTGCGACGGCCGGCTACACCGACAAGTCGGGCTACCACAGCCCGCGCAACTTCCATCGCGAGACGTTCGCCATCGTCTCCGATGCCCCCTGCCAGATGCGGGGCGAACATCAAAGCTCGAACCACGGCGGCGATGGCCAGAACGTGCTGTTCGAGGATGGCCACGTCGTCTATCTGCACAACTGCAACTGCCAACGCGGCACGTCGGGAGACGACATCTTCCGCAACGACGACGGCAAGATCGCCGCCGGCAGCCACCGCGACGACTCGGTGATCACGTTCCGCATCGTCGAGCTCGACTCGAAGAACGCCGCCGCCGAATAGCAACGGCCTGGAACCAATCCTGCCCGCGAAATTGCGCAACCGTTTCCGCGATCGAGGCACGATCCCATCGGGCTCGTGCCTTTTTTAATTTCGTGTGGCGCGAGTTCTCCAAGTCCGCCTGGGGCGTAAACTCTGGCTCCGCCGGTGACACCCAGCGAACATCACGCGATCACGATACCACATGGTAACGCGTGGCCTATAATCCGGACGCGTTTCAGGATGCCGCATCCCTTCGCTCTCCGGAGATTCTTTCATGCCGCCAATTCGCCTGGCCTTGCTCGGCCTGGTTCTTTTGCAGGCTGCTGCCGTCGCGGACGAACTTCTGCCTGCGCCCACCGGCCCGCACAAGCCAGGCCGCACGAGCTTTCACTGGCAGGATGACGCACGCGACGAGCTAGAGACGGCCGCACCGCTCGATAAGCGCGAGCTGATGGTGCATCTTTACTATCCGGCCGATCCCGCGGCGACCGGCGAACGTGCCCCTTATGTCCCCGACGCTGACGAGATGCAAGGGCCCTGGAAGCCCGATCAGATCGAACGCATCAAATCGATGCGCGCGCACAGTCTTGAGAACGCAGCACTACCGACAGGCAACGAGAAGTACCCGGTGGTGATCTTCGCGCCCGGCGGCGGCATGAAGGGGACGACCTATAACACGCTCGTCGAAGATCTCGCCAGCCACGGCTGGATCGTGGCGGCCATCGATCCTCCCTACAACGCTCGAGGGGTGCGTCTGCCCGACGGCCGCGTGCTGGGCAAGCTCACACCGGAAGAACGTGGGTGGCCCGAACCGAAAAGTCCCGAAGAGTTTCGCCGCTTTTACCGGGAGCGCATCGAGCATTGGTCGCGCGACATGAGCTTCGTGATCGATCAGCTTACGGTACTCAACAAGAATGACAGCCGCTTCGCCGGACGGCTCGATCTGGCGCGGGGAGTAGGGGCGGTCGGCCACTCGCGCGGCGGTCAGGCCGCCGGTACGGTGCGCATTCTCGACGAGCGCATCCGCGGCGGGGTGAACATCGACGGCGTGGCCGAAGTGTATGGCTTTCAACCGGTGAAGGGAGAAGAGGAGAGCGGACGGGCGCCGTTTCTGTGGATTCAGAAATCGCTTCCACCGCCCCCCACCGAGGAGCAACTGCAACGCATCGGTCGCACGAGAGCCGAATACGAGGCCGAGATCGCGCGCATCCTGGGCGTGTGGGACAAGAAGCTCGGCGCCATCGAAGGGGGCGCGCTCCGCGTCTACCTCGATCGGCCCGGCATCGAGCACATCGATTTCTCCGACGAGCCCTTCTGGGATGGCCGGATGACCGACGAGAAGCGCCCCGGCAACTTGCAGACGGTCGCCGATATGCGAGCCTGGGTTCGCGCGTTCTTCGACGGCACGATCCGCGGCGAGTGGGAAGAGCTCAAGAAGCTGGCCGCCGAACCGGGCAGTCCACGCGAGCATGTGACGGTCTACACGTTTGGCCAGATGTGGCCGTCGCAATAACCTGCGTTGGTGCTATTCGTTGTTCTTGTTCTTCGCCCGTCGGCGTTCCTCTACCCGACGTGTACGATCACCGTCGATTTCTGGCCCGGGCAACTCCTCGAGCAGCTTCTCCAATCGCTCGCGCGCCGCCACGACCTCTGGATCCTGCGAGTCGGTCACTTCTCGATACCCCTGGTGGTCGCGATGGTCGCCGCAGTCGTAGAAGCGGCCGTTGCCTTCCAACAGCCAGCGTTTGTCGCGCAGCATGCGGCGATCGGTCAGGTAGCTGAAGATCCACTCTCGGTGCGGCGCCGCCGGATCGTGCAACGTCGGCACCAGGCTCACCCCGTCGATCTCGCGGTCGCTGGGCAGCCTGGCTCCTGCCAGTTCGGTCAGCGTCGGAAAGATATCGGCGACACTCGCCAGCTCATCACTCACCGCACCCTTCGTCACGTCCGGCCCACGCACGATCAGTGGCACGCGCACGCCGCGCTCGGTCACCGTTCCCTTGCCATCTTTGGCGGTGCCGTTGTCGCCGACGAAAAAGAGATAGGTCCGTTCGCCCAGGCCGAGATCCTCGATCGCCGCCATGAAACGGCCCACTTCGTGATCCATATACTCGACGTTGGTAGCGAGTCCTCCTTTTGTCTTCTGGCCGGGACGTTTCAAGTCGGGCGTGGGATCCCACGGCCTGTGGACGAGGCACATGGGATAGTAGACCAGGAAGGGGCGCTCGCGATTCTTGCGCATGAAGTCGATCAGAAAATCGCAGAAGCGGTCGGGCCCGTAGTCCTGGGGCGTGGTCGGCACGTACTTGCCGTTCTCCAATAGGCAGGGGTTCCAATAACGGGCGGTCTTCTGATTGCGTTCATTTTCCCAAGCGCCCGTGTGCGTGACGCCGGGGGGCAGGTTGTGCTTGTAAGCCCAGATCAGGTACTCGTCGAAGCCGCAATCGTGGACGAGCTTTTCCCCCTCGCCCGAGAGCTGCCACTTGCCGGCGAGCGCCGTGGCGTAGCCGCGCTCCTTGAGCACGTCGGCAAAGGTGACCTGCGCGGAGCCGAGATCGAAAAGGGGATCGTCGGGCGTGGGTGCGAAGGGGCGGCCGATCAAATCGAACCAGCCGGTGCGAAACGCATAGCGCCCCGTCATCAGCAGGACGCGCGTGGGCGAACAGAGGGGCGTGGCATAGCAAGTGCGAAAGCGCATCCCCTCGTCCGCGAGCCGATCGAGCTGCGGCGTGCGATGCGTCTGGTGGCCATAGCAGCCGAGTTCCTTCGCGCCGAGATCATCGGCCATGAGGACGATGAAGTTGGGCGGCTCGGAGGCGGCCGCCGGTATTGTCAGTAGCGAGCTAAGAACGATGAAGGCGAGTGCCAGCAGAAGGCGTGCCGTCATTGTTGTTGAAATCATGATGGATCGCACGTTAGGGATTCTCACGCGTTTTCATTTTCCACGATTTGTTCTTCGATCTCTTGCGTGTGCTGTGCGACATAGCTCCAGACGTGGGCCAAGTCATTCGCGCTCAGGCCAGGATAGTTAGCGAGAATTGCTGCGTCACTCACCCCCAGGCGTCGCATCGCCTCCAGCGTCCAGACCGCGATCCGAGTGCCAGCTACGCAAGCATCACCACCCACAGACACCGGATGTCTTCGTGATGCCGGGAATAGAACTGCC
Organism: Pirellulales bacterium; assembly: GCA_019636335.1. Classification (NCBI taxonomy): domain Bacteria; kingdom Pseudomonadati; phylum Planctomycetota; class Planctomycetia; order Pirellulales; species Pirellulales bacterium. Next base: position 11,718 of record JAHBXR010000027.1, on the reverse strand, counting down.
GGACATGTGGTTCATGCAAATCAGGAATGGTTTAACCTGAGAAAGTCAGGATGCGGTGCGCTTGGCCCAAAGCGGACCGAGTGGAATCCCATTCGCTCGCATCACGCGGCGGGCCTTGAAGTTGAGCAGCAGCGTTACTACAAAGCCAGCCCCAGGATACGCGGAGATCAATCCAGCAAGCAAAGCGACCAGCGGATGATAGAAACGCGCGGTGAGGAATGAGTTCAACAAGACTGTCGCGAACCAAACGATTGCATAGAACAAAAAGCCAGCGATGACCAAAACGCCGAAAGTAATTTCCAAGTATTCCGGGACAGATATCACGAATTCAGAAACGATCTTTTGATTGCGGTCGATCAATATTCCGAGCACGTTGAGAATGCCTGCCGGGATCCAGAGGCTGAGCATGACCGCTGCATATCTTTGCAGTCTTAGCACGCGTAGGAGATCGCCCGCCTTTCCGCTTCGCAGTCCGACGACGGGACGATCGACCACAGGCCCGTCCGCTTTGGATGCGGGTATCGGCGCACTGTAAGGGTTTTCGTCCATCGAAGACTCTGCCCCTGTCAACAAACATCGATCGCATGCCCACCCCGGGGTACCGGTGAGGGCATGACACCCACATTAGTCTCTCTTGTCAGGTAACCATCTGCGCAATCCGCTCCGTCGTCACCGGCTCGATCACCCCGCGCTCGCAGATGATCGCCTTGATGAGCCGCGCGGGCGTCACATCGAACGCCGGGTTGTAGACGTTGATCCCCGCCGGGGCGGTTTGGCGGCCGAAGCCGTGCGTGATTTCACTGGCGTCGCGTTCTTCGATCGGGATGGCGCTGCCGTCAGCCAGCGTCAGATCGAACGTGCTCGTCGGCGCGGCCACGTAGAACGGAATGTTGTGTGCCGCGGCGAGCACGGCCACACCGTACGTGCCGATCTTATTCGCCGTGTCACCGTTGGCCGCAATGCGATCGGCGCCCGTTACGACGGCCGACACTTTCCCCTCGCGCATCACCTGAGCCGCCATCGAATCGCACAACAGCGTCACCGGAATGCCGCGTTGTTGCAGCTCCCAAGCGGTGAGTCGCGCGCCTTGCAAGAGCGGCCGCGTCTCGTCGGCGTAAACGTGAATGCGCTTGCCTGCCTCGTGTGCGGCGAAGAAGAGGGCCAGCGCCGTGCCATAATCGGCAGTAGCCAATCCGCCAGCGTTGCAATGCGTGAGCACGCCTTGCCCATCGGCGAGCAACGCGGCGCCGTGACGTCCAATGGCGCGGCACATGTCGCGATCTTCATCGCAGATCGTGTGGGCTTCGTCGAGCAGCCGCGCGCGCAGCTCGCTCACGGTCATGGTGCCGCGGGCGGCCTTTGCTACGCGCTGCATGCGGTTGAGCGCCCAGAAGAGATTCACCGCCGTGGGCCGGCTGCTGGCCAGGAACGTGGCCGCTTCGTCGAGCCGCGCGAAGAAGCCCACCTCGTCGGCATCGGCCGCCGCCTGCACACCGACGCACACACCGTACGCCGCGGCAATTCCGATGGCCGGGGCGCCCCGCACACGCAGCGCACGAATCGCCTCCCACACGGCGTCGACGTCGCGGCAATCGATCTCGACCAGCTCGACCGGCAGCCGCGTCTGATCGATCATCACCAGATGCCCGTCGACATCCCCCTCCCAATGCAACGTGCGAAACTGCGTCTTCTCATCGACGGGCATCAGCGCTTCCTTCCGTAGATCGATTCATCTTCTTGCCAGTCAGTAGCTATCCGCAGATGCACGCAGATGTGGATTGCTAAACAACTCTATCTGCGTGCATCTGCGAATAACTTCCCCCCCAAACCCTCTCCGCGACTCCACGTCCACGTGAGAAACATATGTTGCTCGATGTCGCCTCACCGCTCGAAGCGCGAGTTGTAGCGCAGCTTGAACGTATCGGCGACGGGTCGGTTCGTGACTTCGCCATCCATGATGTTGATCGCCCGGGCAATCGGCGCGGATTCGGTCGCCGCCGCCAGGATGCCGCGTGACGCGATACGCAGTGCCCAGGGCAACGTCACATTGCACAAGGCGTAGGTGCTCGTGCGGCCGACGGCGCCGGGCATATTCGTCACGCAGTAGTGGACCACGCCGTCAACGACGTAGGTCGGCTCGCTGTGGGTCGTGGGGCGGCTCGTCTCGACGCAGCCTCCCTGGTCGATGGCCACGTCGATAATCACGGCGCCCGGCTTCATCACCTGCAGGTCGCTACGCACGATCAACTGCGGCGCCTTGGCGCCGGGAATCAGCACGGCGCCGATCACCAGATCCGCGCGAGAAAGTTGCTCGCGAATCGTATGACGGTCGCTGAACAGCACGTCGACATTGGCCGGCATGACGTCGTCGAGATAGCGCATGCGGTCGAGGTTCACGTCGAGCAAGCCGATATTCGCGCCGAAGCCGGCGGCCACCTTGGCGGCATTCGCACCGACCACGCCGGCGCCGATGATCGTGATGTTGGCCGGGGCCACGCCCGGCACGCCGCCGAGCAGAATGCCGCGCCCCATCTGCGGGCGTTCGAGATACTTGGCCCCCTCCTGGATGCTCATGCGCCCGGCGACTTCGCTCATCGGCGTGAGCAAGGGGAGCCGCCCCTGCTCGTCGCGCAGGGTCTCGTAAGCGACGGCCGTGGCTCGGCTGGCGAGCAGGGCCTCGGTCAACTTGCGGTCGGCAGCGAAATGAAAGTAGGCGAAGAGGACCTGCTGCGGTCGCAGCAGTGCGAACTCCGGCTCGAGCGGCTCTTTGACCTTGACCACCATCTCGGCGCGGCCGTAAAGCTCCTCGGCCGTGTCGACCAACTCGGCGCCATGCTCGAGATAATTCTCGTCGGTAATGCCGGATCCGAGCCCCGCGCCACGTTCGATCAGCACATGATGTCCCGCGCGGACGAGCTCTTCGACGCCGACGGGCAAGAGCGCCACGCGGTACTCGTCGCGTTTGATCTCCTTAGGGGTTCCGACGATCACGAGTGCCTCCCTCCGTGGGCAGAATCGAATGCCGCTAGGGGCATTTCACCACAGAAGGCGCCGGCCTGACAAGCCGGCTACGCGGCATGGCATCGCATGCCGTGGCGCCGGGGATGGGGGCACTCGCAACTCAGGCCTGCACGTGGGGGTGCCCCACGTAGAGCTGCAGCACCTGGCTCTGCACCTTGATGGCGCGAATCAGTACCCAGATCTGGTCGATCGTGAAGCTGTCGGGACTAGAGCCGGCCAGTTGCTCCAGCTCTTCGGTCATGGCGGCGTGCTGATCGGTGGCCGCTTGCAAGCGAATGCCCATCTCTTGCCAGGCGCGGGCCAGCCGCTCGTCGTCGTCCAATTCCGACAGATTGTCGACGTGGTTGGCCAACAACAGGCACAGTCGTGCCACATCGCGAGGGACGGCCTCGGGCTGAAAGCGCTCGATGCGCGCAGCCAAATCCTGGCAGATCATCGTGTGGATTCCGAAACGGGTGCAGAAATCAGAAGATGTGAATCAACGTTCGGTCGAGACCTGCGGCGGCGGTCGCGCCGCAGCCTGGGTCGCAGTCGCCTGGTATGGCATGGCGCCGGCCGGCTTTGGAAAGGATGACCGCGAACGCGGATCCGAGCCGTACACCCACATACCAGGCCTTTCGGCCCAGCGACCACTCACACTACGGAATGGCCGCCAAAAGAAACATAGCTCAAAAAATCCTGGGGGCGGGGCAGGCACAAAAATCCAGCCGGCCGCTGCACGATTCTCCCTCTATTTGCGGCAATTCTACGCGCCCGGACGCGGTCTTGACATTACTACGCACGAGAGGGCTCGATGGGTGCAAAGCGATTGATAATGGCCCGGGCCGCCCGCAGGCCATCGAGCGCGGCGCTCACGATCCCCCCGGCATAACCGGCCCCCTCGCCGATCGGGTAAAGCCCCGCAGCGCCCGTGCTTTCATAGGTCGCGGCATCGCGCGGAAAACGGACGGGCGAGCTGCCGCGAGACTCGGGCCCCACGAGCGTCGCCTCGGCCAGGAAGCGCCCGCGCCACCGCCGGTCGAGAATCGGCAGCGCGTGATACATCGCGCGGGCCACCAGCTCGGGCATCAGTGGCGAAACGTCGCCGGGGATCAGTCCGCGGAGATAACTCGACGCGGGACGATCTTTGGTCGGACGTCGGCCGAGAAAATCGTCCACTCGCTGGATCGGGCAGAGATACTCGCCGCGCCCCAGTTCGTAAGCCCGCTGCTCGAAGACCCGCTGCAAATGCACCCCAGCCAACACGTGTGACGAGCCGAAGAACGCCGGTTCGAGCGTGACCATGAGCCCACTGTTGGCAAAGCGCGAGTTGCGCTTCGAGAGGCTCATGCCGTTCGTGGCGAAGCAGCCCGGCTCGGAGACCGCCGGCATGACATAGCCCCCGGCACACATGCAGAAGGTGAACACGTTGTGCTCGCCGCGCGCCACCAGCGAGTAATCGGCGGCTCCGAGGCGTTCTTCCAGCCGCGCAGCGCCGTACTGCGCGCGGTTCACGTGTTCCTGCGGCTGCTCGATGCGCAGGCCAAGCTGAAACGGCTTCTGCTCGAGGGGCACGCCGCGCGCCACGAGCATCTCGTACGTGTCGCGCGCGCTGTGACCGATGGCGAGCACGACCACCGAGGTGGGCATGTGCCCAGAGGAGGTCGCCAGACCGCGCACCTGCCCGTCGGCGAGATCCAGGTCTTCCACGCGGCACGAGAAGCGGAACTCGCCCCCCATCTGTTCGATGCGCTGCCGCAGGGCCTTCACCACGGCGGGCAGCCGGTTGCTGCCCAGATGGGGCCGATGATCGTAGACGATCGACGGCTTGCCTTTCGACTCGGCCAGGATCTCGAGCACGCGGCGTACGTCGGGTCCGCTGGCTCGGCAGGTGAGCTTGCCATCGCTGAACGTGCCGGCGCCCCCTTCGCCAAACAGGTAGTTGCTCTCGGGATCGTGCGGGCCCCCTTCATCGAAAGCCTGTACGTCGCGCACGCGCTCGCGCACCGAACGCCCACGCTCGAGCACGATCGGGCGATAGCCATACTGCGCCAGAAAGAAGGCGGCAAAGAGTCCGGCCGGACCGGCGCCGACCACCACCGGCTGCTGTTCGAGCGGTTCGCTTCCCGGCCGCGGCTCGTCGAACGTCGGCTCCGAATAAAGCCCCACCTCGAGCGTGGATCTCTTCCGCGCGGCGCGGGCGACCAGTTGCTGCTCATCCGCAGGCAAGGCGACTTCAACCGAGTAGACGAACGCCAACGCACTCTTGTCGCGGGCATCGAGGCTCTTGCGCAGGATTCGCCAGCGGGAGATCTCCGCCGGACGCACATCGAGCGCCCCCGCCACACGCGCCGGCAGGGCCAACTCGGGCTCGTCGATACCAAGACGGATATTGGAGACGCGAATGGGCATGGCGGAGTGCTGCGAGACCGGCGGAAACGAGCCATTCTAAACCACCACGCCCCGACGAACAGGCGGGGCTCGCGAGTCTGGCACCCGCATTTCGAGGCCGCACCGGCGGTCCCGACTTCGTCGGGCCGTCGTGGTCCAATTGCTACCACGACGGCACAACGCAGTTCCGAATTCAATCGCTCCGTTTTCAGGATACGCGCCAAACAATCGTAACCCGAAGCGTGAGCGAGGGGCTTCTTGGGATCAGCGTCGTTCCAAGAAGCCCCTCGCTCACGCTTCGCGCTTGGGATGACGTAGGCAGCAGAATTTCGAACTGCCCTCACCCAGCCACGGTGTCATCCACCCATTCGCGCTGCCAGAGCTCGAAGAACAAGAGCGACCAGAGACGATAGCTATGGTCGAAGCGGCCAGCCTGGTGATCTTCGACCAGGCGCGTGACGACCTCGGGTCGAAAGTAGCCGCGGCCGAGTGTCGACGGATCGAGCAGCACCTCGCGGGCATAGTCGCGCAGTTCGTGACGGAACCAGTGATCCAGTGGCACCCCGAAACCCATCTTGCCGCGCCGCAAAATCGACGGCGGCAGCAGATCGCCGAACGCCTCGAGCAGGATCCGCTTGCCCCGGCCACGCCGGTACTTGCGCCCGATCGGCAGCGCCGCGGCGAACTCCACCAACCGGTGATCGAGAAACGGCGCGCGGCACTCGAGACTGTTGGCCATCGACGCGATGTCGACCTTCATCATCAAGTCGCACGGCAGATAGGTCAGGGCGTCGGCCAGGCTGGCTGCCGTGATGGGATCGCGACGCGAACTGCGAGCGAGCGCCTCGGCAATGAAATCGTAGGGATCGGCATCGGGCAGCGTGGCGAGATACTCGTCGGTGTAGAGTTCGGCCCGCGCCTGTTCGTTGAACACCGAGAGCCAATCGAAATAGCGCCGGCCCGGTGACTGCGCGAGCGCGCCGGTGAGTCGCTTGAAGCGGCGCAGCCTCGATTTCTGCGACGTGCCCGCGGGCAAACGCTGCCAGAATTCCGCCGCCAGGATGCTCCGCAGCGGAGCCGGCAAGCGATCGAACATGGCGCCGAGCGCCACCGCACGATAGCGGGGATAGCCGGCAAAAAGTTCATCGCCACCATCGCCGGTGAGCGCCACCGTCACGTGCGCGCGTGTCAGTTGCGAGACGTAATAGGTCGGAATCGCGGAACTGTCGGAGAAGGGCTCGTCGTAATGCCAGACCAGCTTCGGCAGGATCGACACAGCATCGGGCGTGACGTGGAATTCTTCGTGCCGCGTGCCCAGATGCCGGGCCACCTCGCGCGCATGGTGCGTCTCGTCGTACTCCGGCACGGGAAAGCCGATCGAGAAGGTGCGAATCGGCTCGCCGCGCGCCCGCTGCATCAGGGCCACGACGATCGAGCTGTCGATGCCGCCGGAGAGAAACGCACCCAGCGGCACGTCGCTCACCAGGCGCATTTCGACCGCCTCGGTGAGCAGGGTGCGCAACGTGCCGACGTCGTCGGCCCAGGGGCGTACCACCTCGCGCTGAAAGTCGGGCTGCCAATAGCTGCCGGTCTCGAAGCGCTCGCGGCCGAAGCGCGCCCAATGTCCCGGTGGCAGCTTCGCGTAGCCCTCGAAGATCGACTGCGGATGGGGCACATAGTGCAGCGCGAGATAGCAATCGAGCGCGTGCGGATCGAGACGGCGTGGAGCGCCGGGCACGGCCAGCAACGATTTCAACTCGCTGGCAAACGTCAGCCGGCCCGGCTCGCGACGATAGAACAGCGGTTTCTCGCCCAGGCGATCGCGGGCCAGGATCAATTCGCCGCGACGCGCGTCCCAGAGGGCGAGCGCGAACATGCCGTTCAGGTGCCGCAGAAAGTCGATCCCTTCGTCCTCGTAGAGATGCACGAGGACCTCGGTATCGGTGGCGCTGCGGAACTTGTGCCCCGCGCCTTCGAGCCGATGCCGCAGCTCGGCGAAGTTGTAGATCTCGCCGTTGAAGGTAACCCAGACGGTCTCGTCTTCGTTCGCGAGGGGTTGATGGCCGCCGGCAAGGTCGATGATCGACAAACGCCGGTGTCCGAGCGCCACCGACATGCCGGCGGCGGCGGCGAGGGCGACGCGCGACGCATAGGCTCCCGCATCGTCAGGCCCACGATGCGCGAGCAAATCGGTCATGCGCGCGAGGGTTGCGGCATCGACGGGCTCGGCCTCAGCAGTCCAGATGGCTCCGGCGATGCCGCACATGCGGTGAAAAAACTTTCGCGATGCAGGGTGGGTGCGTGGTGGTGCTATCAGCGCCGGCGGCGGGGGCGCGGCGTGTGACCATCGAGGCAAAAACCGCCTCTCCGTTGAGTTTAGCACGCCGCCATCAGAGTCCGCAGTCGTCTTCTGCCAGCAGGGTCTTGCTTTTTTGCCGTACTAGAAAAAGTAATTCGTGAAGACTCGAAAGCGGCCTTGACCCCTCGCCGGTCATTCCGTATTTTCCCCGCCTCACGTGGCAAACATTGCCACGCGAAACACAAGCGAGCGGGAAGCTGCGAGCCGCCCCCAACGGCCCGGCCCTCCCGCTCGCCATGAGACAACGAGAGCCACGTGGTGCGGCTTTTCCTTCGCAAGAAGCGTTGGCCGCGCGAACCGCCAAATCGCCGGCAAGGATGCTCGCGGGGCGGCTTCGTACAGCGGATGGTAAACCGAGGCCCGTTCACAGTCCGGGCCGCGGCACAATCGTCCAATCGCTCCCGGAAAAGGTTGGAGTCCTTTGCCCCCCTGGGACTCTGCCTTTCCGGGGGCTTTTTTTATGCGCCGACTGGCACCCCGCCGTTCGCGAGGCGCCGCGCCGAAGAAATCCGAAAATTCCTGAGGGAGTTTCCCACGATTTCTCGCCTTTATTCTTGGTGGACCGTGTTCACTCGGTCGCCGGCCACCCTTCACGTTGCTGCGTGGCATCTGCTGGATCGCGGCTGGCGCAGCAGTTACAGTGGGCCTCGAAAGGGAACCGCGGCGGCATTACGCATGGCTGATTTGACGCAACTCTTGCTGCGGATCGATCAGGGGGACCGGCTCGCCGCCGAAAGTCTTCTGCCGATCGTTTACGACGAACTGCGGCAGCTCGCCGCCAGCAAGCTGGCCCGCGAAAAGCCCGGTCAAACGCTCGACGCCACCGGTCTGGTTCACGAGGCCTATCTCCGCCTGGCCTCGGGCGCCGACCCGCGGCAATGGCAGGGGCGGAACCATTTCTTCGCCGCCGCCGCCGAGGCGATGCGACGCATCCTGGTCGACCGGGCTCGCCGCCACCAGGCACACAAGCACGGTGGTGGGCATACGCGCGTCGACCTGGACCTGGCCGTTTCGGTCGCCGGCCGCGAGGCCGCCGCCGACCTGCTGATCTTGGACGAGGCGCTCGACCGGCTGGCGGCGAAATGGCCAGCCAAGGCAGAACTGGTAAAGCTCCGCTACTTCGCGGGCCTTACCATGCCGGAATGCGCCGAGACGCTCGGCGTCTCGATCGCCACGGCCGAGCGCCACTGGGCCTTCGCGCGCAGTTGGCTCTATGCCGAACTGCGAGACGCCGACGCGGCGGCCGGCGACCACTCTCCGCTGGCCGGATAAACGGCCGGACGCTCGTCTCAGGGGGACAGGCAGCATGTCTGAATCGACTCGCTTCGAGGAACTATTCCACGCCGCGCGCCAGCTCGAGACGCCCGAGGATCGGGCCGCCTTTCTCGCGCAGAACTGCGGCGACTCGCCCGAGATGCGGCGCGAGTTGGAGCGACTGCTGGCGGCCGACGCCGTGGCAGGGGCATTCCTCGATCGGCCCGCGGCCGAGGTCATCCCCACCGTCGACCATGCGTCCCACCGCTCATCGGCCGAAAGCGATCGCGAGGCGCGCGGCCTGGTCGGCACCTCGATCGGGCCTTACAAGCTGCTGGAATTGATCGGCGAAGGGGGGATGGGGGTCGTCTACATGGCCGAGCAAAGGACGCCGCTGCGGCGACTCGTCGCTCTCAAGGTGGTCAAGCCCGGTCTCGACACGCGCCAGGTGGTGGCTCGCTTCGAAGCCGAACGCCAGGCCCTGGCCATGATGGACCACCCGAACATCGCGCGCGTGATCGACGCGGGCGCGACCGCATCGGGGCGTCCTTTCTTCGTCATGGAGTTGGTGCGCGGCGTGCCGATCACCGACTACTGCGACACGAACCAGCTCACAGTGCCCGCGCGGTTGGAGCTGTTCGGCCAGGTCTGCCATGCCGTGCAGCACGCGCATCAGAAGGGGATCATCCATCGCGACATCAAGCCGTCGAACGTGCTGGTCACGTTGCACGACGGCGTGCCGGTGCCGAAGGTGATCGACTTCGGCGTGGCCAAGGCGACCAATCAGCAACTGACGGAGAAGACCCTCTTCACGCACTTCGCGCAGATGGTAGGCACCCCCCTCTACATGAGCCCCGAGCAGGCCGAAATGAGTGGGCTGGATGTCGACACACGCAGCGACATCTACTCGCTGGGGGTCTTGCTGTACGAGCTGCTCACCGGCACGACGCCGTTCGATCGAGAGACGCTGCGCAAAGCGGCCTACGACGAAGTGCGGCGCATCATTCGCGAACAAGAACCACCACGCCCCAGCGCGCGCATCAGCACGCTGGGCGAGACGCGCACGACTGTGGCGATGCAGCGTCAGTTGAACGCCGTCCGGCTGAGCCAACTCGTGCGAGGTGAGCTGGACTGGATCGTGATGAAGTCGCTGGAAAAGGACCGCACGCGACGGTACGAGACCGCCAACGCCTTTGCGGCCGATATTGCGCGTTTTCTCGCGGATCAGCCCGTCGAAGCAGGGCCTCCCTCGACCGTCTATCGCGTGCGAAAGTTCGCCCGCCGGAACCGTTCGCTCCTGACAACGACCGTAACGCTCGCGGGCATCCTCGTGCTCGCCACGTTCTTCAGCAGTTGGCAAGCGATACGAGCCAAAAGGGCAGAACGCCAGGCGGAAAAACAGGCCACGATCGCTCAATCGAGCGAACTGAAAGCGCAGCAAGAACGACGTCGCGCCGATGCCAAGGCGGAAGAGGCCGAATCACGCGAGAGAGAAGCGAATGCCGAGCGCGCGAGAGCTGAACAGAACGCCCAAGAAGCGAACGCCGAGCGGATACGCGCGGACGAGAAAGCGCAGGAAGTACTCGCCGAAAAGGAGGCGGTGCGACGGCTTGCGTATGCCGCGACTACGAACGCTGCCCAATTGGCGTGGGAGGCAAATCGCATCGATCGGGTTCACCAACTGCTCGAAGCGCAAATACCGCAGGACGGCGAGCGCGATTTACGTGGTTGGGAATGGCATTACCAGCGTCGGCTTTGTGAGGATGATCTTCGCACGTTCCGGGGGCATACGAATAGAGTCAGGTGTGTGGCGTTCAGTCCGGACGGACGACGTCTCGCATCTGGCAGCCAAGACAAGACGATCAAGATCTGGGATGCGGACACCGGCGCTGAATTGCATACACTGCGGGGGCATATGAAAACAGTCTGGTGTGTCGTCTTCAGCCCAAACGGACAACGTCTCGCGTCCGCTTGCGAAGACGATACGCTCAAAGTATGGGATGCAAATACTGGCGCTGAATTGCTTACACTCCGGGGCCACACAAAATGTGTTAACAGTGTTGTCTTCAGCCCAGACGGACAACGTCTCGCATCTGCGAGCGACGACGACACGCTCAGAATATGGGATGCAAATACTGGCACTGAACTGCACGCACTTCGAAGACACGCAAATGAAGTCTGGTGTGTCGTCTTCAGCCCAGACGGCCAACGTCTTGCGTCCGCCGCCTACGACGAGACGCTCAAAATCTGGGATGCATACACTGGCGCTGAATTGCATACACTCCGGGGGCACACAGATGCCGTCAATAGTGTCGTCTTCAGCCCGGACGGACAACGTCTTGCGTCCGCCAGCGATGACGAGACGCTTAAGTTATGGGATGCAAATACTGGCGCTGAATTGCAGACACTTCGTGGGCATGCAGATGGGGTCTGGTGTGTTGCTTTCAGTCCAGATGGGCATAGTCTCGCGTCCGCCTCCTACGATAAAACGATCACGATCTGGGATGCGAACAGCGGTGCATCACTGCGCACTCTCAAGGGACATACAGATTCAGTAAATTGTGTCGCCTTCAGCCCAGACAGCGGAAAGATTGCTTCGGCTGGTAGCGATGGAACAATCAAATTGTGGGAGTCACAACATGCCGGAGTTCGCACTTTCCCACGACGAGGCGTCGCTTGCACTGTGTTTAGTCCCGATGGACGTCCGCTCACTT
>JAHBXR010000026.1 GCA_019636335.1 Pirellulales bacterium | reverse complement strand
AATGCGAACCGCCTCGGCCCTTGGACTGTCCCCCCGGACGAGCCTATACTGAGTCGCCGGCGCAACACGCGCCGATCCGGGGTCGAGGGAAGCTGCTCGGCCGGGCGTTACTTCTTATCGGGAGCCTCCTTACGTGTTCGACACCATTGCTGTCGTGGGCGCGACTGGCGCCGTGGGAACGATCATTCGCGAGTTGCTCGAAGAGCGTGGTTTTCCAGCTCGCAAGGTAAAATTCCTGGCCTCGCGGCGGTCGGCCGGCTTCAAGCTGAAGTTTGCCGGCGACATGCACCCGGTCGAAGAACTGACGCCCGAATCGTTCGAGGGGGTCGAGCTGGCCATCGGCAGCACGCCGGATGAAGTGGCTCGCGAGTTCGCCCCCTGGGCGGTCGAGCGCGGCTGCGTGGTGGTCGACGAGAGCGGCTACTTCCGCATGGACCCGAAGGTCCCGCTGGTCGTGCCCGAGGTAAACCCCGAGGCCATCCGCCAGCACAACGGTATCATCTCGAGCCCGAACTGCTCGACCACGCAAATGGTCGTGGCGATGAAGCCGCTGCACGACGCCGCCAAGATCCTGCGCGTCGTGGTCAGCACCTACCAGGCCACGAGCGGCGCCGGCGTGGCGGGCAATCGCGATCTCGATGCCGGCACCCGGGCGCACCTGTCGGGCGAATCGCACAACTACGAAACCTTCGCCCACCCGATCGCCTTCAATCTGATTCCGCACATCGGATCGCCGAAGCATGAGGGGTACACCTCGGAAGAGATGAAGATGGTGCGCGAGACGCACAAGATCTTCGGCGACGATTCGATCCGCGTCTGTCCGACCTGCGTCCGAGTGCCGGTGACCAACTGCCACAGCGAGAGCATCCTGGTCGAGACCGAGCGCAAGCTGACGTTGAACGAGGCCCGCGACCTCTTCGCCGCGACCCCCGGCATCATCGTCGAGGACGATCTCGCGTCGAAGGTCTACCCGATGCCGCTCGGCTGCAGCGGTCGGAATGAAGTCTTCATCGGGCGCATTCGTGAAGACCTGTCGAGCCCGAACGGTATCGCTTTCTGGTGCGTGAGCGACAACCTGCGCAAAGGCGCCGCCACGAACGCCGTGCAGATTGCCGAGCTGTTGGCACGCTCTCGGCAGACGCAGGGCGCGGTGTAGGCATTGCTCACCGCGAAGCAGGCCAGGTACTCCGTACCTGACGCTCTTCGATGTGGCAACTCGATTGATTTGATTGTCTGACCTACAGCTTCGCGGACGTTGCGGATGGGGATGGTGCGGTTGCGGCGCGATGCGTAGTTTCAAGCTGACGATTGCTTACGACGGCACGGCCTATCAAGGCTGGCAATCGCAGCCCGATAGGCCGACGATCCAGGGATCGCTCGAACGGGCCTTCGCCAAGATCACCGGCGAAGAGGTGCGGATCACCGGTAGCGGCCGCACCGATGCTGGCGTCCACGCACTCGGGCAGGTGGCGAGTCTCGAATCGGCCACGCATCTTGCGCCCGACGTGTTGCAGCGGGCCCTCAATCACGAACTGCCAGCGGATATCGTTGTTGTGCGGCTCGACGAGGCGGCCCCCGGGTTTCATGCCATCCGCGATTGCACGGGCAAGCGCTATCGCTACGTGCTGCACGACGGGCCCGTGCCCGATCTGTTTCGCCGGCTTTACTGCTGGCACTACCGCCAGCGGCTGGACGATGCCGCCATGCACCGCGCCGCACAAGGACTGCACGGAACGCACGACTTTCGCAGCTTCGAATCGCAATGGCCCAACCGTACGACCAGCGTACGCACGATTCGCGAGATCGCCGTGGTGCGGCAACCGGCAGAAAACGGCGACTATCTCTACGTCGAGGTCGAAGCGGACGGCTTCTTGTACAATATGGTGAGGAGCATCGTCGGCACGCTGGTCGAGGTGGGACGCGGGGCGCAAAGCGAAGCGTGGCCAGCCGAGGTCGTGGCGGCGATGGACCGCAGCGCCGCGGGACGCACCGCCCCGGCGCAGGGGCTGTTTCTGATGCGAGTCGATTACGCCGAGTAGCAATCTGGTACACCTGTAGCGCGGCATGCGCGTTGCCCACGTCATCACACGTCTGATTCTCGGCGGAGCGCAGGAGAACACCCTGTTCAACTGCGAGGATCTTCTGCGCCATTACGGTGACGAGGTCCTCCTCATCACCGGCCCCGCCGTGGGACCGGAGGGAAGTCTGCTCGAGCGTGCCGAACGATCGGGCGTGCCGCTGGCCGTGATCCCGGCTCTGCAGCGGGCGATTCATCCCTGGCACGATTGGCGCGCCTCTGGGCAACTCAAACGAGTGCTGCGTGAATTTCGTCCCGACGTCGTTCACACGCACAGTGCGAAAGGGGGCCTGCTCGGTCGCGCCGCGGCATGGCGTCTGGGCGTGCCTGCGGTTATCCACACCGTACACGGCGCGCCGTACTATCCCTATCAGTCAAAGCTCGCACAGAAGTTTATCTACGTCTGTGAACGTTGGGCGGCGAAGCGATGCGACGCGCTCATCAGCGTCGCCGATGCCATGACCGAAATGCTCGTGCGCGACGGCGTCGCCCCCCGCGAAAAATTCACCACCATCTATAGCGGCATGGAAGTCGATCCTTTCTTGCATGGCGAGCAACATCGGCAGCGGATGCGGGCCGAACTGGGGTTCGGCTCCGAGGTGTTCGTCATCGGCAAGATCGCGCGGCTCTTTCATCTGAAAGGGCACGAGTTCGTCATCGCCGCAGCGAAACAAGTCGTAAAGTTGAGATCCGACGTGCGGTTTCTCTTCGTCGGCGACGGTATTCTGCGCGAGCAACTGGAACGCGAAGTCCGCGACGCCGGACTTTCAGCCTATTTCCATTTCGCCGGGCTCGTGCCGCCAGAACAGATTCCGGCCTACCTCAGCGCGATGGATGCCCTCGTGCATACCAGTCTCCGCGAGGGGCTGGCGCGCGCGCTGCCGCAGGCGTTGATCTCGGGTAAGCCGGCCCTCAGTTACGACATCGATGGCGCGCGCGAGGTCGTGATCACCGACGAAACGGGTATTCTGCTCCCTCCCCAGGAAGTCGACGGTCTGGCCGCGGCGATCGTGCGCCTGGCGGCGAACCGCGACGAAGCGGCAAGAATGGGAGCCGAAGGGCGAAGACGATTCGCCGACGTTTTTCGCCACGAACGCATGACGGAACGAATTCGATCGGTTTATGAACGGGTGCTGGATTCAAAAGACGTTGAACGCAAAGCCCAAAGCAGGGCAGGGGATGCGCTACTCCTGTAGGTCAGGTACGCGCGTACCTGACAATCATTCGAGTGGCAACATCGAACTCCTGTAGGTCAGGTACTCCGTACCTGACAATCAATTCGAGTGGCGACATCGAACATTGTCAGGTACAGGGGACCTGACCTACGCACGGTCAGAGCAGCCCACCGGCGTCGGTCGACAGCAGCACCTTGATCGGGTTGTCGCGGCGATCGATTGCCAGATCGAGCGCCTGTTGAGCGTCGCGGAAGGGGAAGCGGTGCGTGATGAGAGGTTCGACGTTGATCCGTCCCTGCATGATCATGTCGAACGCCAGCGGCACGTCGCGCTGCACGTTCGGATGGATCGAGCCAAGGACGCGCAGATTTTTGATCAGCATGTCGAAGGCCGGCAACGGGTAATGCGCCGCATCCGGCACGCCGAACAGGAGCACCGTCCCATGCTTGCGCGCCAGGTCGAACGAGAGGTGAATGCTTTCGATCTGATGCCCCACGGCCTCGATCACAACGTCGGCGCCGTGACCGTCAGTCAGTTCCTTCACCGCGGCGACTGGATCCTCTCGGTCGACGTGTACCGTGTGCGTGGCGCGCATCTGTCGGCTCACATCCAGCCGATAGTCGATGCGGTCGAGTCCGATCACGCGCCGCGCGCCCATGTTCGAGACGAGATGCGTAAAGAGCAAACCGATGGGGCCCTGGCCCACGATAGCCACGTCGAGATCGAGCAGGTTCGGCAGCTTGCGCGCGGCCCAGAGAATGGTGGCCAGCGGCTGCGCGAGTATGAGCCGCTCGCGCGGTTCGAAGCTGGGCAAGTGTACCGTCATCGACGCATCGGCGAGGAACACTTCGCTCATGCCGCGCTGGTCGGGGGGAATAGCCAGCACACGATCCCCCGGCTTGAAACGCGGGCTACGGCTGTCGATGATCTCGCCGATGCACTCGTGCAAACTGTCGCCGACCGGTCGGGGAAACTCGACGTTGAAAGCGCCGCCCACATAGCGTGGAAAATCCGAAGCGCAGAGCACGCCACCGTGCAGCCGCACGAGCACCGGCTCACCCGGCACGCCCTCGAGCGGCGGCAGCGGGCACTCGATCATTTCCAAACGACGCGGGGCGAGAATATGGGCTGCAAGCATGGGCGGAGTTTTATACGAGCCGGATGGAGATGGCAAGTTCCAAGGGATGAACGTCGGAACGCTCCCTCGCCGACATGTTTTCCCGACAATTCCCTCGCAGTCGCTTCGGGTTGGGGTGGTGGCGAGAAGGGGCTAAACTGGTGCCCAGAGGGCAGGGCGGTGCAGGAGAACGCTCGCTGTTCGGGCAATGGCACTTACGAAAGACGACGTCGTCGTGGCACGCGCAAGTCAGGATTCGATCGGACCCTATCGGCTGTTGAACCTCATCATGACTGGCCAGACGAGCCAGGTCTGGGAGGCGATGCACGATATCAAACGCGAACGCTTCGCGATCAAGATTCTACTGCCCGAGTGCGCCAAAGAGAGCGAACACGTCTCCTTCATGAAGAATGAGTTCGCCGTCGGTAGCAAGCTCGAGCATCCGCGAGTCATTCGTCTGCATGAACTGGGCACCTACCAGCGGGCACCCTACCTGGCAATGGAGTTCTTCCCTTACCCGAACGTCAAGCAATACGTGCGGCGCGGTATCGAACAGGTCGGGTTTCGCATTCCTCAGATTATCGAGCAAGCGGCCGAGGGTCTGGCCTACTTCAACGAGCAAGGCTGGATCCACCGCGACGTGAAGCCCGACAACTTTCTGATCTCGCCCGATGGTGATGTGAAGCTCATCGACTTTGCCTTGGCCATGAAGGTGCCCAAGGGGCTGGCCAGGCTCTTCGCCAGCAAGCCCAAGAAAATTCAGGGCACGCGCAGCTACATGTCCCCCGAGCAAATTCGTGGGCTCATGCTCGATCAACGGACCGACGTCTACAGCCTTGGCTGCGCGGTGTTCGAGATGGTGACCGGCAAGCCTCCCTTCACGGGAGCCAGCTCGAACGATCTTCTCATGAAGCATCTCAAGTCGCCGCCGCCGGTGTTGGAGGCGATCGACCGCAACGTCACGCCAGAGTTTGGTGAGCTCGTGCGCCGCGCCATGGCCAAGTCCCCCGATCAGCGCCCCCCATCGGTGCAGACCTTTCTCGACGAGTTCCGCACCCTGCGGGTATTCAAACTCCCGCACAAGCCGCCTGAGGGTGACGTCAAACGACGTCCCGGCGCTTAATCGCGCAGGGGACCGTGGGCCGGGTTCAGACGGACAAGAACGACTCCGCCACCGATATCAGGTGGGCAGATCTGGCCAGGCCGGCAAACCGCTTTTAGTCGCACGCGGCCGCTGTCAGCCGCGCGGCCAGCGGCGGTAACATCTTTCGCCGGGCTGCGCTCGGTAAATACATGCCGCCGGCGATCCCCCAGGTGGGAAAGTACGGGGTCGCCGCGATCACCGGTCGATGATAAATTAAGCGTTGTTATCGCTACAAACCCTCGCCGCGGCTCCCGGGCCGCTGGCGCCAGCAATGCTGCCATGCTTGTCACAGGCATGGCGCCTGCCTCGAAACTGAACACGCCCTGGGAAGAGCCGCCTCGGCGGCTTGCGAGCATGCCTCCCTCGAATTTTCGCCTGGCGTTCGAACGGCCCATCTACGAACTCGAAACGCGACTCGCGCAACTCGAAGCCGTGCCTGAGCGGACTCCCGAGTCGCAGGAAGAAATCCGCAAACTGCGGCGCGAGTTGACCGAGGAAAAACGCAAGGTCTACAGCCGTCTCGAACCGTGGCAGCGGGTGCAGGTCTCGCGGCACGAGGATCGGCCGAAGACGAGCGATTATCTCTCGCTCTTGTTCGACGAGTTCGTCGAGCTGCATGGCGACCGCACCTTCGGCGACGACCGCGCCATCCGCACCGGCTTCGCCAAGCTCGACGACTACAAGGTGATGTTCGTCGGGCATCAAAAAGGCAAAACGCTGCAAGAACGCACGGCGTGCAACTTCGGCAGCGCGCATCCCGAGGGCTATCGCAAGGCCATCGCCAAGATGCGACTGGCCGCCAAGTACGGCATGCCCATCGTCTGCTTCATCGATACACCGGGCGCCTATCCGGGCATCGGAGCCGAGGAACGAGGACAGGCCGCGATCATCGCCAGCAATATGTTCGAGATGTCGCGCCTACCGACGCCGATCGTAGTCGTCGTGATCGGCGAAGGGGGCTCGGGCGGCGCCTTGGGCATCGGGGTCGGCGATCGCGTTTACATGCTCGAGCATGCCTACTACTCGGTGATCAGTCCCGAAGGTTGCTCGGGCATCCTGTGGAAGAGCGGAGCCCATGCCGAACAAGCCGCCAAGGCGCTGCGTCTCACGTCGCAAGATTTGCTCCGCTTCGGCGTCATCGACGACGTCATCGAAGAGCCTCTCGGCGGCGCGCATCGCGATCACCATCAAATGGCCGCGCGCATGAAGTTCTACCTGGTGCGGGCACTACGCGAGCTGGTCGGACAACCGACTGAGAAGCTGCTCGACGATCGCTATGCAAAGTTCCGCCGCATGGGCGTGTTCCATGAAGGCATCATCGCCAATGCCGAACTGACCAATGACGCCAGCATCGCGACCAATCTACCGACCGACTCACCGTCGTCAGTGGTCAGTGATTAGTGGTCAGTGATTAGTGGTCAGTGATTAGTGGTCAGTGACGCAGGCCGCTGAGTGGTTGCGAACTCGGCTTCCGTCACGGCGTGAGAGGTCAGCGTGCGCACTCTTCTCACTGACCACTAGCCCCTGACCCCTGACCACTGACAAAGATTTTCGGTCGGGCCAGTCCGAGCTTGGCCAGGCGGAAGGCGGCCGCCGTGCCGAGGCAGCCGAAGCCGTACTTCACGCTGCGGCGGAAATTGATCGACGAGGCTTCGTCGAAATACTTGGTCGGGCAAGAAACCTCGGCGATCTGATAACCCTGCCAGAGAATCTGGGCCAGCATCTGGTTGTCGAACACGAAGTCGTCCGAGTTGGCCTCGAGCGGAAGCTTCTCGAGCAACTCGCGCGAGAAGGCGCGGTAGCCCGTGTGGTACTCCGACAGCTTGGCCCCGAGCATCAGATTCTCGGCGGCGGTCAGGAAACGGTTGGCCACGTACTTCCAAGCCGGCATGCCCCCGGCCAAGGCATAGCCCCCCAGGATCCGGGATCCCAGGACGCAGTGGTACAGCCCGTTGCCGATCAGGGCCGTCATGGCCGGGATCAGCTTCGGCGTGTACTGATAGTCCGGATGGACCATGATCACGATGTCGGCGCCGGCCTCGAGCGCCAGCCGGTAACAGGTCTTCTGGTTGCCGCCGTAGCCGAGGTTCTTCGGATGGGTGAAGACGGTGGTCTGCGGCAGGGCACGGGCGATCTGCGCCGTCTCGTCGCGGCTGGCGTCATCGACCACGATGATCCAGTCGACGATCCCTTGGTCCATGACCTCGTCGTAGGTCTTGCGCAGCGTCTGGGCTGCGTTGTAGGCGGGCATCACGACGACGATTTTCTGGCTGCCGAACATCGGGCTCCGAGTCGAATCGGTAGGGGGCGTTTTGCGGGTTCGGGTCGCCGTGATTGCGTCCCCCGGCAACGTCCGATAATGTTTCTTATGTTCAGTTCCGGCAGCCGGAAATGACGGGAAAACAAGCGTTTTCTGGCAGGCCTCACCCTGCCCGCTCGTCTCGTTTCCGTCCTTCCACTGTGGTCAGAACCCGCGCCGATTTGAAGTCGAATTCCGGCGCAGATTTTCCCTCCGCCGGCGGTCCGACGCGCGGCGCATCGGCGCCCGCCATACGCCCTGCCAACCGAGATCAACTCCACTCCCCCGCGGAGCGATTTCGACCCATGACAGACCGCACCGGCGGCAGCGTCTGGTGCCCCGGATCGAGCCCGTCGTCGAGCCGTTTCAGGTACGGTTCGAGCACCTGGCGCAAGTCGTCCGGCATGATCGGCCGAGCCCGGTCGATCAGGACCGAAATATAGTGCCCCGACCGCGAGTCGAGAACCATTTGCCGAGAGTCGGCCGAAAGGGTTACCGCGAAGAACGTGATGACCACGCACAGCAGCACCCCCTTGGCCGCGCCGATCAGTCCCCCCACCTGCCGGTCGAATTCTTTCAGACGGACCCGGTCGATCACCCCGGCGACAATCCGGAACAGCAGCCAGATGACCATCGACGTGCCGACGTAGATCACCAACATGGCGATGAAGCGGTTCATCGGCTCCTTGTCGCCGAACATCGGGGCCAAGGTCGCGCCGAAACGCACGGCCATGAAGTAGCTGGCCACCAGCGATGCTAGCGAGGCGATTTGCCAGGCCATGCCCTTCCACGCCCCGAGCAGGGTCGCGATCAGCAGCACGGCCAACATGGCGATGTCGTAGGGTTGCATTTCAACTCGGCTCAGATTGTCCCCGCGGAGGCGAATTCGGGCGGACAACGGTAATTCGGCAAGGCAGGGGGGAAATTGGGCGAAAGTATAGCCCGTTGTCCGCTGGGCCCGAAGAGCGCTTCTCCTGTGCTGGCACCGCGGCGCTAGCAGGGGAGCAGGGCACCTCCACACGTTCGCGCCGCAGGCCACTCGATCTGACCAGCAAGGGCGAGTGGACAATGGCGACCTCGCCGCGGCGCCTGCCGGGGCTGGTGCAACTGCCATTGGTCTCTCGTGAGCAACTGGCTACAGTTCGTCACCCCCTCCAGGAGCAGTCCTGGTTGACGTGCGATCACACCATTCTTGGCGGACGGAGCAGCGTTCATGGCCGGCTTCAAGACCCACGTCACGTTCAGCTCGACCATCGGCGTCGCCTACGGCGGAGTGGCCCTCTATCAAGGCGTGCCGTTGCCGACCTGCGTGCTGGCCGCCGGCTTGTGTGGCGTGTCGGGCATGCTGCCTGACTTGGACAGCGACTCGGGCCGGCCGCTGCGCGAGAGCGTCACCTTCGCGGCCGCCGTCGTGCCGATGATGCTCGTCGGCCGCATGGAACGCATGGAATGGTCCATGGAGAGCATCGTCCTGGCCGGCGCCTTCATCTATCTGGGGATACGCTGGGGCCTGGCCTGGGTGTTAAAAAAGTTTTCCGTACACCGAGGAATGTTCCACAGCATTCCCGCCATGTTGATCTTTGGCGAGATCGCCTTCCTCTTAGTCGAATCGCCCGACATGAAGATTCGCTACTACAAGGCGGGGGCGGTCATGGCGGGCTACTTGTCGCATCTGGTGCTCGACGAGATCTGGAGCATCGATTTCCGTCGCTTCCGCTTGAAAAGCTCCTTCGGCACGGCCCTCAAGCTATGGGGCGATAATGGCTGGGCCAATTTCTCCACCTATGCGAAGCTGGCCGTGCTGACGTACGTCTCGATCAACGATCCGATGTGGATGTACAACCTGCACCACAATCCTCACAGCGAGGCGCTGCAAGAGATCGCCGGCAGCGAACCGGAAAACATCGCGCGCTGATTGGCACGCGCAGCGCTGACACGCCGACGCTTAGAAGAGACGCCGACTGTCCAGCAGCAAGGTGACCGGACCGTCGTTCGTGAGTGCCACGTCCATGTGACGGCGGAAGCGGCCCGTGGCGACCTCGATTCCCAAACGCCGCACGGCCGCGACGAAGACCTCGTAAAGCTGCTCGGCAAGCTCGGGGGGCGCCGCGCCGATGAAGCTGGGACGGCGACCCTTGCGTGCGTCCCCCAGCAGAGTGAACTGGCTTACCACGAGCATCGCCCCGCCAACGTCGGCCAGGGCGAGATTCATTTTGCCCTCGGCATCCTCGAAGACGCGCAGCATGGCGATCTTCTCGGCCATCTGCTCGGCGTCGGTCGCGGTATCGTCCGTGGCGACCCCCAGCAGCACGAGCAGGCCTCGCTCGATTCGCCCGACGACCTCCCCTTCGACGGCCACCTGAGCCTGGCTGACTCGTTGCACGCAGGCACGCATCGTAAGGAACTCCCGGGGCAAGGCGGTCGATCGGCGCAAATGGGCCAGCCGAATGTACAACGGCGAAAGACGAGCGGCAATTGATCGCAACTCGATAGCAGGTGCAATAAGCCGCTATCGGCGCCGAGCCGAATCGGCTACAACGATGCGTCGGTACTCCCCCTGCCCCGCCCCCCTCCGGTCGTCCTGGAATCGTTGCATGTCGCGCACGGCGTTGGTCGTTCTGTATTGCCTCTTCATTTTGCTCGCGTCGCTCGCGGGGGGCTGGCTCCCCTTGATGCTGCGACTGACGCACCGCGTGATGCAGGTGGCCTTGAGCTTCGTGGCCGGCGTGATGCTGGGGGTGGGCGTGCTGCACCTGCTGCCACATGCCATTGCCGAAGCGGGCTCAGTCGACGCCGTCGTGCAGTGGATGCTGCTCGGCTTCGTGGCGATGTTCTTCCTCGAACGCGTGTTCCACTTTCATTCGCACGAGGCGCCCGACGGTAGCCACTCCCCCTGCGACCACGACATCGGCCACGAACATCACCTTCACGACGCTCACGACCACGACCATGCCGGTCATCATGGCCACGCCGACGACATGGCTGGGGCCCACCCATTGAGCTGGGCGGGGGTCGCGATCGGCCTTTCGTTGCACACGCTTGCCGATGGCGTGGCGCTAGGGGCCGCCGTGACGGCCGAGTACCACGCTGGCTCCGGCTTCATGCTGGCCGGGCTCGGCACGTTTCTCGCCATCGTGCTACACAAACCGTTCGATGCCCTGGCGATCGGCACGCTGATGACCTCGGGGGGCTGGAGCACCACGGCGCGGCATGCCGTCAATGCGATCTTCGCGCTGATGATCCCGCTCGGCGCCCTGGTTTTCTTCTTCGGCCTGACGACGCGCGGCGACGAGGCGAACGTCTATATCGGCTATGCCTTGGCCTTTTCGGCCGGCACCTTCTTGTGCATCTCGGCGAGTGATTTGCTGCCCGAGTTGCAGTTTCACCGACACGACCGACTCCTGTTGTCGGTGGCGCTGCTGCTGGGACTAGCCCTGGCCTGGGCGATCGGCCTGGTCGAATCGCACGGCCACGATCACCATCACTCGCACCGGCATGCCAGCGTCGTCAGGTACTCCGTACCTGACAATGTTCGACATCGCCAGCCTGAAGTATATCGGGCACAACAGGGTGCCTACGCGTTTGGTGCTGCCAACTCGTCGACATCGAGTCCGCGCGCGAGGCGGATGCGGCGCACTTCATCGAGGATTTCCTGAATCAGTCCTCGTTGCTCCTGAATGTTCGACCATTCGACGGTGAAGCCAAAGGCGATCATCGCCGTACCGAGTAGAGCGCCGATCAAGTGCAGGTTGGCCCAGGTGAGGCCGAAGAGGGGCTCGAGTTGCAGTGAAGCGCCGGGATCGGCCGCGCCCCCTAGGGCGACCATGCCCACCGCCACGAGCATGCTGATCACCGCCACGGGAAACGTGCGGCGTTTGATCGCATTCGCGCGGCGCGTCAGTTGCTGGTCCAATTGATAGGTGTCGACCACCTCGCGACACCAGCGACTGGTGCCGATGAAGTAGGTGATGACGACGCTGTTGACGAGCATGAGCAGCAGCCCCACCGAGATGCCCGAGAGCCGGTGAATCGTGGCCCAACGCTGCGTCACGCGGTCGGCGGGATTGTAGACATCCCCCAGCGAGAGCCCCAGCATCATCGTGGCCAGGAGAAATGTCAGAGCGAACAGGGCCAGATAGAGAAAAATGCGGTTCACGGCGTGGTCACGGCGCGAGGAGAGGGCTAGGCGGAAGGCTGCTCACCATTCTAAGGAACGGAGGCCTCGGCCGACAGGGTCTCGGGGACCTGTCCAAGTGGTTCCCCGCGGCATAACATTCCGCATATGCACAAGCCTCGCCTTGCCATCACGATGGGGGACCCCGCCGGCGTCGGGCCAGAGACGATTGTCGGTGTCTGGCGACAGGCGTCGGTTCACGACGGTGCGCGCCCCTTCGTCGTCGGGCACCCGGCGATTATCGAACGTGCCGTGCGACTGCTCGGCGTAGCGGCCAAGGTTGTTCCCATCGATTCGCCCGCCGCGGCCGATCCGGCGCCCGACTGTATTCCCTGTCTGTGCGCCGTCGATGATGCCGCCGCTGATGTTCCGCCCGCGAAACTCGACGCGCGCGGGGGGCATGCCGCGTACGAGGCACTGCTCGCCGCCACACGCATGGCGCTCGCCGGCGAGATCGACGGACTCGTCACGGCGCCGTTGAACAAAGCCGCGCTGCACCTGGCAGGTCATCTCTATCCGGGTCACACCGAGCTGCTGGCCGAGCTCTGCGGCGTCGATGACTTTGCCATGATGCTCTACCTTGGCCCGGGCGAGCCGTTGCGCGCTCCGGCCGGCTTGGGTGTGGTACACACGACGTTGCACATGGCACTCGCCGACGTATTCGCGCATCTCACGAGCGAGGAAATCGCCGCCAAGGCGCGGCTGGCCGATACGTTCGTGCGCCGCATCGGCGTGGCAACGCCGAGGATCGGCATCGCGGCGCTCAATCCGCATGCCGGCGAGGAAGGACTCTTCGGCAACGAAGAGCGGACCATCATCGAGCCGGCCGTGCAATTGGCGCGCGAGCGCGGCATCGACGCTACCGGTCCCCTACCCTGCGACACCTTGATGGTGCGGGCGCGCGATGGCGATTTCGACGCCATCGTGGCCATGTATCACGATCAGGGGCATATCACGCTGAAGCTGTTGGGCATGCACCGCGCGGTGAACGTCACGCTCGGGCTGCCGATCGTGCGGACAAGCGTGGCGCATGGCACGGCCTTCGACAAGGCGTGGCAGGGACGCGCCGAAACGAGCGGCATGCTCGAGGCCATTCGCGTGGCCGCGCTGTTGGCACGACATCGCACGAGCGTCGACACCGCGCGTTGAGCTTTCGAGCGGCGTCGCATCAAGGGAGGAACAATCACGGATGAGTCACCTGACACCGCCGGCCGATACCTGTCTGTTGTATCTCCTACGGCACGGGGCGACCGAGAACAACGTCGCCCAGCCACCACGTTTACAGGGACGTCGGTCGAACCTCGGACTCTCTGCCAAAGGGCGCGAACAAGCCGAAGATGCGGCCCGATTGCTTGCCGCGCACCCCCTGACCGCGGTCTACGCCAGTCCTCTCCTGCGTGCGCTCGAAACGGCACAGGCGATTGCCGCTCCTCATGGCGTGGCGGTCGCCTGCTTCGAAGATCTGACCGAGTGCGACATCGGCCAGTGGGAAAACCGTTCCTGGGTCGATATCGAAAAGACCGACGCCGAGGCGTATCGTCTCTTCCAGGCCGACGCCGGCACGCGCGGCTATCTCGGTGGTGAGAACCTGAATCAGGTACTATCGCGCGTGAAGCCGGTCTTCGAGGAGATTCTCGCGCGGCACGTAGGCCAAGCGGTCGCCGTCGTCTGTCACAACGTCGTGAACCGCGTCTGGCTGGCCCACTTGCTCGATATGCCCATGTCCGTGGCGCGCGGCATTCCGCAAGAGAACTGCGGCATCAACCTGGTACGCTATCGCGCAGGCGCCGCGAAAGTGTGGACGGTCAACGCGGTCTCACACCTGCGCGATTGGCAGTGAGGGGAGGGGTAGGGGGGACCACTAAAACCCCAGCGCGCGCAGGTAGTGGTCCGTGTCGTCGGGGATCGTCACTTTCGGGTCCGGCTGATAGATAAATGGCGCGCGGTCGAGCGGCGCGCCAAGCTTCACCTCGAAGACCTCGAGCGTGACGATCGGCCGCAGTTCGTCCTTCGAGCGATTCAGAATGCCGGCTGGCGCGCGGCGTAGAAACTGTAAGCGATACGGAAACAGATCGTCACGCCCCAGCGTCAACACGACTTGCTCCGGCACGTGCGGGGCCAGCTTCGAGAGATTCGCAGCGGCGCCCTTCTCGATCGCTTCTTTCTGCTCGGGCAGCAACGTGGCCAGCCGCGAGGGGCGCCAGTCTCCACGCAAGAGCACGACTGGCAACGAACCGAGATTGGCCGCTTCGGGCGGAGCGAAATGAAAATCGCGCGCGAGCGCCGCGAGCAGCTTGGGGAGTCCCCCCAAGCCGAGCCCCGGCAGCGAATTCGCGCCCCCCTGCCCTGCCCTCTTCAGCGCCTCGAGCACGGGCGGTAACTGGACCTTCGACACGCGGCCATCTTTGCCGTCGAGTTCGCGAAAGATCCACAGCGTGGCGCCGTCGGAGACATGCTGCAGCGTGGTCCCCTGCTCTGCTCCTTGCAGTCGCAGTTCGAGCCGGAACTGATGCTGATTGGCCGGCCCCTGCAGATAGGTGCCCGAGCCAACGAGCTGTTGTTCGAAGAGATCGATCTGCTGGCGCAATTTGGCAGCAATGGATGGTTGCTGCTCGATAGCTATCACGGCGCGTGCCAGCAACTCATCGCCCGACGTATCGGCACTAGCCGAAGCCGCTTCGACATTGAGAGTTGCGCCAGCGGCCGCGGCGTCATCGCCGCGCGAGATCGGGGTTCCCCACGGCGAAAAGATGCAACAAACCAGAAGAATACACGGGATGCGAACTCTGGCCTGCATGCTGGGGATCTAACGGATTTGCCAAAGATTCTGGTTGTATCGGACCGAACTTAACAACTCAGAGAAACACGCGCGAGCTCACCAAGGCTTGCGCCGTGACCGGGCATTCTAGCCCGGGCTCGAACGAAAGGTCCACGTCAATCGAGTCTCTGTCATACGCGGCAGGTCGCGGTTCGATCAGCCACCCGTTGGCTCATCGCCTGAGAGCGGCAGCCTACGACAGGGTTCACAGCCTTACAAAGCGGGACGAGAGAACTACCGGGGGGGATTTTGATGAGTCACACAATGCTTCCACACGATCGTGGGCGAGATCCAGCGCGACGGATTGCTATCGGCGCGCTGGCTCTGTGCTTGCTGGCGTCGCTGGTCGCGACCGGCTGCAAAGCACCGGGCACGCACAACCTGCCGCCGGCCACGCAACTGATGCACCCAGGTCCCGGCGTCGACGGACCTGGTCCGGGCGTGATGATGATCGACCCTGGCGTGCCCATGATGCCGCCGCAGTCGTCGCAAATCGCCTTTGTCGGTCCCGAAGGGATGATCGTGGCCTGGGACGTGAGCATGCCGGGGGCGTTCGACTCCGAACCGCTCGTCTGCCCCGGTCGCTACAACTTCCCCCAGGGCGCGATCTATCGCCTGAAGCTCACCAGCATTCCGGGACGGCCGGGGGTCGAGTTGTACCCGACACTCGAAGTCGGCCCGACCATGCCACGCACCGATGCCTATCTCGCGCACAACGCGATCCCGGTGCAGGTAACCGAAGAAGATCTCGACCAGGTGATGACGGGCAACTTCGTGACCAAGGTCATCTACTTGCCCGACTCGGAATATCAGGAGTTGGCCATCGCGGGGGTCGAAACGCTCGTAAGTACCCGGCTCGATCCGGGCGTCGACCCGATCATCGAAGCGGATCGTCGCGGCTCGATCATGGCAATCTTCCGCTTGGGGAACAAAGACCTGCAGATTCCCGGCGCCGAAGGAGATGGCGGAATGGCCATGGGTGGCTTCGGCGGCGGGGCGATGCCGGCTGGCTTTTGTGGCCCAGGCGGTGGTGGCGGTCCCGGTGGTGGTCTGCCGGCGAGCCTGCCTGGCGAGCCGATTGCCGGCGTCACGTCGCCGCAGTGGGGCATGCCGATCAGTGGTACGCCGATCGGTTTGCCTGGCCCGCCGCACATTCCGCTCGGTGTTCCGGCCGGCTTGCAGAAGCACGTGATCACCAATCACACGCATTACGACATTCCGAACCCGACGCGCCGGATCGACATGCACGTGAAGCAGAAGCCTGGCTTCAGCTATCCGCGCCCGGCGAACACGGTTCACATCGAAGAGGCAACGGTGGCTCCGCCGGCGTTCTTCCGACGCCCCACCTCGGACCACATGCAGCTTGCCACGCCCTGTGGACCAGAGTGTCAGTAAGTAACGAATGGTCGAAGTGTCTGGCCCACGGTGCCCGACCTTCCGAGAACGTGGCACTGCTGGTTTGTCCAGCAGTGCCACCCGTGATCGAAAGTTTGTCACAGACGTGTCGCGCACGCGGTGCGTGACTTAGAGAATCGTCACGAGCGTTCACGACAATGGTCGACATGCTCCGCAATCCGGTGCTCAAAACGAACGTGCGCCGGTGGGGAGTTGCCAACCGGCTGGGATTGATCGTCTGCGCAGTGCTCATTGCCGCCGCCACCTGGGCTCGCGGCGAAGAACGCGGCGTTCACTATCAACACCGAGCCGATATGACTCCGGGAGCGATTGGCAGTTGGCAACTCTTGCGGGGCGGACCATTGCCGGGATATCCGCAGCCCATCGAGATCCGTGCTCCTGAAAACAGCCGGATCTCGATGGCCGTCGCGGGTGGCTTCGCCGACCCGCAGCCGACCCCGTTCAAGGTCGGTCTCTTCATCGCGCCGGTCTATCGGCTCCGCGTGACGGGCATTCCCTACCACGAGGGTGAAGAAGTCTATCCGACGATCGAGGTGATCGATCGCACCTATCCGCCCGCCGGGCAGGCCTGGCGGTTTCCCATTCCCATCGAGCTGACGCTCGAAGACCTCGAGCTCGCGCTAGACGGCCGCTTCGTCACGCGAGTGATCTATATCGAGGATCCCGACTTTGCCTTGCCGGGGCCCGATGATCCGGTGCATCAGCGCTGGATCGATGCCGGTCCGGGCAACGACCCCTTGAAGCTGGCCGACGAAATCGGTCGCCCGGTGGCCATCGTGCGGATGGGGGGCCGGGTGCCTATCGACAGCGCCGGTTTGTCGGACGAACAGTTCTTGTTCGGCTCGCCCCCCTTCGTCTGTGCGCCGCGCTCGGTGCCCTACGAGGGAGCCATCGAATACGTACCCAGTGTCGAAGTCGAATCCCCCGTCCCCGAGCTTCTGTCCCCGACGGCCACCAATCGTCCATGAGCGAATCGCGCAACGAGAAGCACGCCAACGAACCAGAAGCTCGCCAGCCGGGCGATGTCGCCGCGCGCGCGTTGACCGCTCGTTACGAGGCCTGGCCCACCTGGTGGCGTTGGTCGTTGCTGGCCGTGGGAACGCTCGTGCTCTGCTCCTGCCGTGCCCAACCCAGACAGCCTCAGTACCAGGTGCCGCCGTCGGTCGAGTCATTGCCTCCGTCGGCTTTTACAGGGGCGCCCGACACGAGCGAAGTCTGCCTGGGCTGCGCGAACGGGCATCACTCGCCGGGATCGGATCTCCCCCTGCCCCACGTGGCGATGGGCGAATGGGCCCCCTCGGGACTGGCTCTGCCCTGGCCCGAGCAGGAATACCTGTTCGACGGCGGCGATCATGGACTCGAGGCGGTGGTGAATCACGAGTGGGAGGTCAAGGGGCTCGATCTCGAAGACACGATCGCGCATTACGATACGCTCCACTGCGGAACCAAGGTGCAGCCCTCGAACCGCGTGCAGATTTATGCCCCGCGCTTCGGCGCGGTGCGCAGCGTCGTCGATCTGACGCAAGGCGAGCAAATCGAAGCCCTCGTCGGCGTCGAGACTCCTGATGGACCGCGACGGCTCGACGACCTGAAAATCCCGACCAGCAGTCGCCAGGATGCGCAACCCATCGCCGAAGTGGGGCGCCGGCGGGCCAGCGGTTATGTCGCTCCGCTGCGCGACGGCGTCGCGTCGAACACGCTCTCGCCCGAGGCCTTCCAGGATGCCTACCTGCCCTTCGAGAATATCGAGGTCCTGCGCACGGGCGTGATGAAGCAGACCGAGAAGGCCTTGCTGCTCGAAGGACGCACCGCGGCCATCGTCTGGTCGAGCGATCAGGCCGTGCAGGTGATCCTCGACAACCAGGCCGCGACGGCGGTCGACAAGTATCTGGCAGCGCAGGTCGTGTATGAAGCCCACGAGATTCCAAGTTGCCCGCGTCTGCGGCTGATCAAGGTGGCCTCGGAACAATGGGCCAATCCGGGCGAGGAGATCGACTTCACGCTCCGCTACGACAACCTGGGCTCCGAGCCGATCGGCAACCTGACGATCCTCGACAACCTGACCACGCGTCTCGAGTACGTGAAAGAGAGCGCTCAATCGAGCCGCCAGGCGGAATTCTTTACCGAACCGAACCAGGGTGGCTCCGACATCCTGCGTTGGGAACTGGCCGAACCGCTCCCGCCCGGCGAAGGGGGCGTGCTGCGCTTCCGTTGCCGTGTGCGATAGTCTGGCCGAACCTGGGCATTGCTCGCCTGCTATGGCGCCGGCGCTGCTGGCGATCGGCTTTCCAACCGTGTCGACATGCTAGCAGTGCGCGCTTGGGGTTGACCTGGCGCAGGGCCATTTCTTACAGTGCCGCCGCTTTCCTGGCCCCCTGCCCCGTCACCATCGGCCTGCCTTCGCCATGCGCGACAGCGTCTGCTCTGAAGCTGAAGCGCGCGAGTATCGCTGTCCCGGCGAAACCTACTCCATCGACCGCACGGTGCATCTCGGGCGACTGGCCAGCTTTTACTCGGCCTGTCGCGATTGTCCGCATGCTCACGACACCGGCACGCTCCCCCCTTCGGTGGTGCGTCGCTTGCGCGCCGCCCAGCGCAAATCGATGCCCCCGCTGACCTTCGGCGACGACGATCGCGCCCGGGCGCGGCTCGATGATACGACGGCAGCGCGCGTCCGCGGTCTTGCGGCGGCACATGGCGTGTACCTGCAGCAGGCTCGTGCCGAGCGTACGCAGCCGTTGCTGGCGATTCTGGCTAGCGATGGACGGGCGGCGACCTCGGAAGCGTTCTCGGCAGCGAGCGAAGGTTTGCGTTGGGCTGGTTGCGAGGTCATCGATATCGGCGCGGCGGCCGCGCCGGCGCTCGCGCAAACCATTGCCCACTTGCAGGCCGACGGCGGACTGTTGCTCGGCGTCGAAGGGGGGGCCGCCGCCGAGGTGACGCTTTCTTTCTGGCGGGCGGATGGCGAACCATGCTCCACCGGTGGCGCGCTCGACGCGGTACGCGAGATTTTCACGCAACGGCTCGACCGCCCCACGCGCAGCTTCGGCGGCTTGCGCCGCTTCGAGGCGAGCGAATTGTATCTCGACGGCGTGAGCGATCATTTTCACGCGCTGCGCCCCTTGCGGTTCGTCCTCGATACGTCGTGCCAACCGTTGCTCACCGCGCTCGAACAACTCACACGGAACGTCGCGTGCGAGGTGATTTCGCTGGGCTTTGGCAGCCGCACGACCGCTTCGCGGAACGCGAACGCAACCACCGAATTGGCAACGACGGTGCGAGACAGGCGTCGCTCCCCCCCTGCCCTGCCCCGCGCTTCCTTGCCGGCCCTGGTCGCGCCGGATGAGGCGGCTCGACGTGCCGCGGCCCTCGAGCAGCGCGTCCGCTCGGAGCGCGCCCACTTCGGACTGGCGATCGACGCCGCCGGCGAGGCCTGCCGCATGGTGGACGAGCTGGGACGCTCCATCGACGGGGACCACTGGTTCGCAGCGCTGGTTCAGTTCTGGCACGAAACCCATCCCGGCATGCCACTGACGATAGCCTTGGAAGAAAACACCTCGTCCAAGGTGCGAGTGGCTCTAGCGGCTCGTGCGGCTCGGGTCGCGGTCGGCGGCGCATCGCGCCAGGGCATGCACGCACTCGTTCGTACCCAGCAAGCCACCCTGGGGGGCGGCCCAAGCGGCCGCGTCTGGCAAGGCAAGGGGGGGGTCGCGGCCGATGCCCTCGCAACGCTTGGGCTTTGGCTCGCCGCGCTCAGTCAGACCGATCGTCCCGTCTCGCAGGTCGTGGCCGACGCCCTGGCGACCGAGGTGTGCCCGAGCTAAAATCGCCCCCCATGGCACACCAATGGATCGCAGATCGGATGGGAACGTTCGACAGCTCGGGCATCCGTAAGGTGTTCGATCTGGCGGCGAAATTGCAGAACCCGGTCAATCTTTCGATCGGACAGCCCGACTTCGACGTGCCCGACAAGGCTCGCCAGGCGGCCATTCGAGCCATCGAGTCGAGCAAGAATGCCTACACGCCTACCCAAGGGTTGGGCACGCTGCGCGAGCGGCTGCTCGCCCAGGTGCAGGCCGAGTATCCCGACTCGGGACGACAGCTCGTGGTGACCAGCGGTACCAGCGGGGCACTGGTGCTCGTGCTGATGTCGCTCGTGAATCCGGGCGATGAAGTGATCGTCTTCGATCCTTACTTCGTTATGTACCCAGCGCTGGTCTCGCTCGTCGGCGGCAAGATGGTGCTCGTCGACACCTATCCCAATTTTCGCATCGACCTGGATCGCGTCCGCCAGGCGATCACGCCCCGCACGAAGGCGATCCTGTTCAACAGCCCGGCGAACCCGACGGGAGCCGTCGCGTCGGAAGCGGAAGTGCGCGGATTGGCTGAACTGGCCAAGGAGCACGACGTCGCGCTCGTCAGCGACGAGATCTATCGCCTCTTCTCCTACGACGCCCCGCTCGTGTCACCGGCGCGTTACAACCCCGACGCGATCGTCATCGATGGCTTCAGCAAGACGTACGGCATGACGGGGTGGCGAGTCGGATTCGCGCACGGGCCCGCCGCCGTGATCCAAGAGCTCATCAAGCTGCAGCAGTACACGTTCGTGTGCGCGCCGCAGCCGATGCAGTGGGGCGCGTTCGAGGCGCTCGACGTCGACATGAGCGGCTACGTCGCCGCCTACGCCAAAAAGCGAGATTTTCTCTATCAAGCCCTCCGTGACGACTTCGATCTGGCCCCCTCCGGCGGCGCCTTTTACATGTTTCCGCGCGCGCCGTGGGGAACGGGCACCGAGTTCGTGCATGAGGCCATCGAGAACGAATTGCTGATTATTCCGGGCAACGTCTTCAGCCGCGCGGACACTCACTTCCGCCTGTCGTATGCCGCCTCGGACGAAACCCTCGAGCGCGGCGCAGAGATCCTGCGCCGACTGGCTCGCGCGAGGTAGATTCACGCGTCGAGGGAAGCGATTGTCACCCACCGATCGCGACAGATACGCTCAGGCCTTGCGCGGCATGTTCAAGGCAGCCGGACCATGCGAACGCCACGCACGTACTTGTGGCAGTGGACGCACTTCATGGTCAATTCGACATAACGAATCGCGGCCGCGTCGAGATTTTTTTCCTTGGCGGCCTTGGTCAGCGCATCGGCCGTGCGGCGGAACTCGCCACTCTGCTGCAGATATTCTTCGGTCTGCAGCACGTTCCAGCTTGCCGCCTGGCTCAACAAGCTCAAGTCTTGTGCGTTCTTGGCGATCTGGTCGAAATCCTCGACGGCCAGACCTTCGAGAACCTCTTGCGAATGCCGCAGCTTGAGCTGCATGAAGTCGGCCACCTCGTTCGGTTTCGCTCGCTGCGGCGGCGCCGAGCGCACGCTCGAGACCAGTCCCAGCATCGCGACGACGGCTACCAGAACGAATGCCACCAGCATGGACGTGTTCATCATGCTTTTCACGGAAACGCATCCTTTACGTGGGAGTTACCGACGGTTGAAGTCGAGTTTGCTGACTCGGTCGTTGTTCTTCGACTGCATTGAAAAGTGCCGCTACCAGATCGAGCGAGGTAATCACTCCACACGGACGACCGCTCGCGTCGATGACGGGCAAGCGATGCACGTGTTCGGCGCACATGATCTGCGCGGCGCTGAGCAGGCTGGCGCTGGCCGCGATCGTCTGCACCCCCGGCGACATGAAGCGCGACACATGGTCGTGCGGCAACTCGTCCACGCGATACGGACGGTCATCGCCTGCCTGCCCCAAGGCGTTACCACCGGCCGAGGCGATCTGGGGAGCATCGCAACAATGTGCGCGCCGCACGAAATCGATGGCGCTGAGCATGCCGACGAGTCGCCCTTGCTCGTCGACGACCGGCGCCCCGCTCACTTCGTGCGCGAGCAAGGTCGCGGCCGCGTGCGTCATGCCATCGTGCGCGGCAACCGTCACGACGTCGCGATGCACGAGATCCGCGACCTTCAGCGAAAGCAGACGTTCCCAAGCGTTCGACACGATCGTCTCTCCCTCTCGAAGCACAGCCGACTCAGGCAGTGGCTGCCTTCGGGATCGATTCTTTGAGGGTAAACACCGGGCATGGCGCATGCCGCACCACGGCCTCCGCCACGCTTCCCATGAGCATCCGTTTCAGGCCCGTACGACCGTGCGTGCCCATGACGATCAGGTCGACCCCTTCTTTCTCGGCAAGCTGCACGATCTCGGCTGCCGGCTCCCCCACGACGAGGCGATGTTCGTAATGCACCTCGGGCGAAGTCGGCACGACCGCCTTCAGCATCTCGGCAATGGCCGCGTGATCGGGATTGGGAACGCCGTAGTACATCTCACCGCCGCCGTAGGCCAACGGCGGTTCCTCGACATGCACGATCAACAGCGTGGCGCCCGACTCGCGCGCCAGCACGGTCGCGTGTTGCAGTCCCGCGTCGCTCGAAGTCGAAAAATCGGTCGGGAAGAGAATCTTCTTGGCGTTCATGGCATGCTCCTTTCCTCGGCCATCGCACACGGCTCTAAGAACTCACGCGTGTGCAGGTCGATCACGTATCATCGGGGGCTACGTTGAAGACTTCCGCGATCAAGCGCGCTTCGCGCTGTTCGTGGTTGCCCAACTGCGCAAGCAATTCCTCGATCTGGCCGGCGAACAGATTCCAATAGTCGGGCCGGTTGTCATCCAGATCGGCCGCGTCATGGAAGCGGTCGAGCGCCGCCAGGATCTCATGGTGCTCCTCGCGCAAGTCATCGATACGCGGCGCGCAAGTCGGCATGATCGCGACCGCGTCTTCAAAGCAGCCGTCCTCTTCTTCGTGCGCAAAGTGCTGGGTGGCATAATTCCTCAGTTGGCACAAGGCTCCCCCCGCTTCCAGGGCAGCCTCTTCCGTCCAGCCATGCAGCCGGCCCTGCTCGAGCTTGTCGCGCAAAGTCTGGGTCAGCTTGTGCATCTGCTGGTGCTCACGGACCAGGTCATGGAGGAACGGTCGTAGCGTTTCGTGGATCATCACACACCTCCTTCTACCTCGTTCCCCACGTCCCGTCCCAGGTTGTTAACCTCAACCTCGCTTCAGAAATCTCGGTCGACCGATGATGCCCAGTAGGCACTCTGCCGCGTCTGCCGCCACAACGGTCGCTCAGCGTTCTTGACCATTTCGTCGATATCTCGCGGGCCGTTGGCCTCGTCGTCGATGACGATGGTCGTGACTACATGCTTGTATTGCGCAGCCGTGGCGGCGTGACACTGCCGAATGGCCGCGATGATTTCGTCCCATTCTCCTTGCACCACGGTACCCATCGGGCCGACGCGGTACTTCAAGCCCGCTTGCTCCAAAATACAACTCGAACGCGAAGCGCCATTACCGCCAGGATCGACATCCACCGGCTGTATCGTGAAGATGACAAACATGGCGGCAATGTCGCGTCACGAAGGTCTCGCGCCGGCTGCTCTCGACGGAGCCGCTGGCGCCTGTTTCCAGGCATTTCCTCATCCTCCTATTGAATCATCGCCATCCGCGAGCTTGGGAGGTATCAGGAGCATGCCCGTAGTCTCCTAGAGACTTTCTGCAATGCGACATCGGGGAATCCCCGATAGTCCGTTGCGCTGGTGGAGAAGAAAAGGACCGAGGGTCCAGCCAGACGCGCGCCGCTCAGCCCTGCTCGAGCATCCAGCGGACGGCGTGCTGTGTCAGCTCGGACGAATTCTTCAGATGCAGCTTCTTCTTGAGGCTTTCGCGGTAGGTCTCGATCGTCTTGACGCTGAGCTTCATGCGCCGGGCAATCTCCCGGGTCGTCGCGCCGTTGCCGATCTGCTGAAATACCTCGAGCTCGCGATTCGAGAGCGTCTGTGTGGGATCGACATGGGCGTCGTGCGGCGATGCCGCCAGCCGGCCCAGAATGCGGTTCTTCATGACAGGGCTGAGATAGATCCCCCCGGTCAAGATCTCGCGAATCGCCACGATCAGCACGTCGAGCGCGTTCTTCTTCGAGACGAAGCCGTGGGCGCCGGCGCGCAGGGCACGCTCGGCATAGAGCTCTTCGTCGTACATCGACAGGGCCAGGGTCCGCGTCTGGGGAGCTTCGTCGCGGATGCGTTCCATCAGGTCGATGCCGCTGCTCTCTTTGAGCGAGACATCCACGATCGCCAACTCGGGTAGTTCGGCACGCAGGATGGCAAGCGCTCCTTGCACGTCCTCGGCCTCGCCGCAGATCGATAAATCGGCCTCGGCCCCGATTAAGCCCGCCAGGCCCGATCGCACGATCGGATGATCGTCGACCAACAAGACCTTGAGCTTGCGCTGCAGCGCGCGAGCGCCATTGGTC
Source organism: Pirellulales bacterium (assembly GCA_019636335.1). NCBI lineage: Bacteria > Pseudomonadati > Planctomycetota > Planctomycetia > Pirellulales > Pirellulales bacterium. Next base: position 52,467 of record JAHBXR010000026.1, on the reverse strand, counting down.
CGGCCGGTAGAGCTCTTCTTAGCGTTCACGATTGCTATCCACGGGAAGTATGCATTTGATGATCGTGCCGTGCGTGGGGGCGTTCGTCACGCTGAACTGCGCGCCAATGATCCCCGCCCGATAGCGCATCGTGTGGAGGCCCAGGCCTCCTTGGCGCCCGCGGCCGGAACCGATCCCGACCCCATCGTCCTCGATGGCGAGCGTCAACTGCGTCGTTTCGCTACGGAGCGTGATGACGACCTCGCTGGCCTGGGCGTGTTTAACGACATTTTGTAACGCCTCCTGCGCAATGCGGTAAAGGTGGGTTGCCGCGTGGCGCCCGCTGAATTCAGTGAACTCGGTGCTGTTCACGCGACATCGGATTCCCGAGGTAGCTTCGATCTGGTGGGCCAGTGCCTCGAGAGCTGCCACCAGGCCCCGCGGATCGATATCGACCGGTTGCAGCCCGTGCGCGAGTCGATGGGCCTCGTCGAGCGCCAGACGCAACTGTTCGGTTACTTGCCTGGCTGTATTCGCGTCGGGGAGTTCCAAGGCTTCGAGCTTGCGTTCCAGCGCCTTGGCCAGCATGGCAGCGCCGGTGAGCCGTTGTCCCAGATTGTCGTGAATCTCCTGCCCGATGCGTTGCTGTTCGAGCGTCGTGCATTCGATTACCTCGCGTTCCAGCGCACGGCGCGACGTCAGATCGCGGAGGATGCCGGTGAAACGCCCCAACCGATCCACCTCGCTGACGGCCAGGTCGATGGGAAACAGGGTACCGTCTTTGCGCCGGGCGACCGCTTCGCGACCGACACCGATGATGTGCGCCTCTCCCGTCCGCAGGTAGCGTTCGAGATAGCCGTCGTGCTCCGAGGCATAGGGCTCGGGCATCAGCATCCGCACGTTCTGTCCGACGACCTCTTCGGCCGTGTAGCCAAACATCCTGGCGGCCGCCCGATTGAAGCCGCGTACGACGCCGTGCAAGTCGATCGTGATAATCGCGTCGACGGCCGTGTCGAGAATGCTGCGCAGCACATACTCGCGTTCGGAAGGTTCGTTCGGTCGGTTCGACATGGCAAAAATGCTTTGGAGAACTGACGTACGGTAAATCGCGGCCGGCCCGCAAACCGTGCCGGTGAGCCTCTCTATCGGGGAATCCCTGAGGCTCACTTCCGAAAGCCCGTAAGGGAGATCCATACATCACCCGATTTGGCGCCGCAAGTCGCACAGTAGGATCAGCGTAGAGAAAATGAGAAAGTCGCACGGAGAAACGCTGGCGGAGCGGATGGCAAGAGGCCGGAGGTACCTATGATCTGTTCCATGCATGTCACCCCTCCCACGGGCCTGTCGCAACTGGGGCTGGCACGTCAGCTTGAGAAAGCAGCCCGTGCCTGCCTGGCAGGGTCGGGCTACGCCGTGCTGCGGCAGGTGAAGTGCGAATATCACCAAGGCACGTTGACGCTGCGCGGACGCGTTCCGAGCTATTACCTGAAACAGATCGCACAAGCGAAGGTCCTCAGTTGCGTGGGAATAATGCGGATCGAGAACAGCTTGCAGGTAGAGGACGGCAAGTCGCCCGGCGCCGTCAAGACGTAGCGTGTGGGTTCGTCCCGGGCCAGAAGCCATCCTTCTTGGCAAAAACCTGAACCAGGCGTTGAGACGAGCGCCTGCTGAAACCAACGAGCAAGAGGAATCGCCATGAAGCCTTGGCGAATGATCGCGGCGGCGGCACTGATCGTGGGAATCGCCTCGGCCAGCCTCTCCGCCCAGGAAGGCGAAGAGGAAAAGCCCACCAGCTTCTGGATGCAGAAGAAGCTCGAGTATTCCCAGCGCATTCTGAGCGGCCTGGCCACCGAAGATTTCGAGGCCCTACGCAAGAACGCCACGGCCATGCAGAACCTCAATCGCATCGAGGGGTTTGCCCGGCGCCGCGATGCCAAAGAGTATCGCACGCAGTTGCAAATCTTCGAGTACGCCAACAGCGAGCTGATTCGGTCGGCGAACCAGCAGAACATCGAAGCGGGTGCGCTCGCCTTTACCCAACTGACGCTCAGTTGCGTGAACTGCCACAAGGTGATTCGCGAGCCCGAGTTGGCCGAGAAGAAATAACACCGAGCAAGATCGTGGTCCCTTTCGTTTCGTGTACCCAGGCATGAGCGGGGTTTGTCGTCCGTGAGAAGTGGAGTCTTTCTGGCCTTGGTCGGCCTCCTGGCCCTGGCAGGGTGTCGCCCGGCGGCGCCAGCGCACTACGTGCCGAGCGAGCAGGTCTCGGCTCTCAGCCCCGAGTTGCAGAAGCAGATCGAGCAGATCCTGCGCAAGAACTGCGGCACGCCCGCGGCGCCGCTTCTGCTGGGGAGCGATCGCAACGACAACGCCTCCTTTCGCCGGCACTTGCAGCATGGCGCCGCGGTGTATGCCGAGCGTTGCCTGGCGTGTCACGGCGTGACAGGCGATGGGAACGGCCCGGCGGCTGCCTTTCTTCAGCCGCGGCCACGCGACTATCGCCGCGGCATCTTCAAGTTCACCTCTACGCCCTACGGGGCCAAGCCGCGACGCGAGGATCTCGAGCGCACGATCCGCCGCGGCATCACCGGCACCTCGATGCCGTCGTTCGCGCTGCTGCCCGACGAAGACGTGCAAGCGGTGGTCGATTACGTGCTAGCGCTCGCCATGCGGGGCGAGCTCGAGATCCTGCTGGCCAGCACGGCCGAAAGCGAGGATGAACTCGATCCCGACATGGTGCCCGATCTGGTGGCTGGCGTCCCCGAATTCTGGAACGCCGCCGGGGATGAAGTCGTGCTGCCCGCCGTGGCCATGCCCCCCTTCAGCGAAGAAACGGTCGCCGCCGGCAAGGAGGCTTTTCTCACGAAGGGGTGTTCCAAGTGTCACGGCGAGGATGGCCGCGGCCTGACAGAAGACAACGTCGGCACCGATGCCTGGGGATTCTCCACGCGTGCGGCCGATCTGACCTCAGGCATGCTGCGCGGCGGGCGCCGCCCGCTGGACATCTACCGCCGCATCTCGTCCGGCATCAACGGCACGCCGATGCCCTCGTTCCACGACGCCCTGGCCGACAATCCGGAGACCATCTGGAAGCTGGCCCATTATGTGCTCTCGGTCTCGAACCGGCGTCGCGAAGGCATCCTGCCGAGCGAAGTACACGCGACTCCAGCACAGGCCGAGACCGTGGAATCCACCGCGCCTACGGAAACGACTACGTCCAGCGAAGAGGTGACACCGGTGAACGAAGAGGCGACACCATCCAGCGAACCGGCGCCCTCCGATGTCACCGAGCCTGCCTCTGCCGCTCCTCCGGCCGCCGAGCCCAGCGAGTGATTGCGATGATGGATATCGACGCCAAGACGCGCGAACTCGAAGAACTGCACGAACGCATTCGCCAGATCGAATCGGAACTGGTCGAAGAGGGGCTGCGCACCCGTTGGCGCCCGCGCGAGTACTACGCGGCCTATTACGCGACGACGGGCTTCCTGCTCGGCACCGTCGCCGCCGCGGCCAGCCTGCTGTTCAACGTCGTGGGCGCGCTGCTCTTCGGCAAATATCCGCTCGAGCTGATTCGCGTCTACCTCACGTTCCCCCTGGGCGAACAGGCCCTCGAGATCGATAGCGGAATCGCATTGGCGATCGGCTGTTGCCTGTACCTGGCGACCGGCATGTTGCTGGGGGTGCCCTATCAATTGGTGCTGACGCGATTCTCGCCCAGCTCGTTCGCCGGCCGTTTCATCCTGGTGACCGTCATGTCACTGGGGCTCTGGCTCTTGAATTTCTACGGCATTCTCTCCTGGCTTCAGCCGCTGCTCTTCGGCGGCGCGTGGATTGTTGAGCAGATTCCGTGGTGGGTGGCAGCGCTCACGCACCTGGTGTTCGGGTGGACGATGTTGCTGATCTACCCGTTGGGCCTCTACGTTCCTTACGAACTTCCTGCGGAGCAAGCATGACGACGGACGCGACCAAGGCAGTTCCGATCGACGGGCGCGAGCTGGTCGATGAACGGCTGGTGATCTGGTATTTCCTGGCGGCACTGGCCTACCTGGCCGCGTCGATGCTGGGTGGCCTGCTCATGGCGCTACAACTGGTGCGCTGGAATCCGCTGATGGATATCGAGCTGCTGTCACCGGGCCGTTGGCGCATGATCCACACGAATGCCATCGCCTACGGCTTCCTCGCCAACAGCTTTCTCGGTGCATTGCACTGGTCCGTCCCCCGCCTGACGCTCAAGCCGGTCGCCAGCCGCGAATTGTCGTACTTCATCTTCCTCGCCTGGCAGGTGGTCGTCGTCAGCACCGCGGTCGGCATCATGTTCGGGCAGGCGCAGGGCATCGAATGGGGCGAGACCCCCGTCTGGATCGACCCCTTGGCGCTGGCCGGGTTGGCGCTCGTGGCCTTCAACTTCTTCGTGCCGATCGGACGCACGAAGGGGCCCCTCTACGTCACGCTGTGGTACTTCATGGCGGCCTTCGTCTGGACCTTTCTGACCTACGCCATGGGCAACTTTCTGCCCCAGTACTTCGTGCCCGGCACGAGCGGCGGCGCCATCGCGGGTCTGTTCATTCACGATCTCGTCGGTTTGTTCGTCACGCCGCTGGGCTGGGGCCTGATGTATTACTTCGTGCCCATCATGCTCGGCAAGCCGATCTGGAGCCACGGACTCTCGCTTGTCGGCTTCTGGGGACTGGCGTTCTTCTATCCTTTGAACGGTATCCACCACTTTCTCTACACGCCGATCCCCATGTTTCTGCAGTACGGGGCGGTCATTGCCACCGTGGCCGTCGAGCTGGTCGTGACGACGGTGATCATCAACTTCTTCGGCACCATCTGGGGATCGAGCCGCGCATTGGTCACGAACTTGCCCCTTCGCTGGTTCTATACCGGCATGATCTTCTACTTCCTGACCTGCCTCCAATGCTCGATGCAGGTCACGCTGACCTTCCAGGCCTTGATCCACTTCACGGACTGGGTCGTCGGGCATGCCCATCTGGTGATGTTCGGTGTCTTCAGCATGTGGCTGCTGGGGATCATGACCTATCTCTTCCCGCGCCTGCTGCACACCGATTGGTACAGCCGCGAGCTGTGCGAATGGCATTATTGGCTGTCGGCCGGCGGTCTGCTCGTCATGGCGAGCGATCTGATCTTGCTGGGGGTCTTCCAAGGTTACTGGTGGGGATCGCTACAACCGTGGGATGTCTCGACGAATGGTTCCACGCCGTTTTGGATCATCCGCGTCTTCGCCGGGCTGGCGATGCTCGCCGGACAACTCTGCTTTTTCTACAACCTGTACATGACCTGGCAGTCGTCGCGAGTCGTAGCGCGGAATGCCGCGATCGCTTATCCCGCCACCTAGTCTTCCCGGATGCTGGAGAGTTCGACGAGCCATGTTTGAAAGTAAATCGGGGGTGTTGCTGATCGGCGGTCTGGGGTTCTTCTTCTTCGCGTTCCTGTCGAACGCCGTGGTGCCGGTGCTGATGTATCGCAATCTGCCCGAGAAGACCGCGCGCGAAGTCGTCAACCCGAACCTCGTCTACCAGTTCGAAGATCTCAGCCGCCGGTATCCCGACCAGTTTGCGAAGTACATCGGCAAGCCCACCGAAGACAACTGCGCCGAGGCACTACGCACGGGCTACGGCATCTACGTCGGCGAAGGGTGCTGGCACTGCCATAGCCAGTTCGTACGTCCCGTTTCCAATGAATCGCGCCGCTGGGGGCCGGTGTCCGAGACGATCGAGTACCAAAACGAGCTGCAGCGTCCCGTCATGTTCGGCACGCGGCGCGTTGGCCCGGATCTGAGCCGCGAAGGGGGGCGGCGTTCGAACGATTGGCACGCGGTCCATTTCTTCCAGCCCACGCTGGTGTCGACCGATTCGCCAATGCCCAACTATCCGTGGCTCTTCGACGGATCGCCCGACAAGCCGAACGCCCGGGGCCTGGCGCTGATCACCTACGTGCAGTGGTTGGGTTCGTGGCTGGAAAGTTATCCCGATTACGAAAGCTATGTTCCGCTGGCGGAACTGACGAAGGAGAGACCATGAACCCCGACGGCGCCCCGGCGGCCTGGCTGTCGCGCGTGCTGATGATCCTGCTGGCCATCGGCATTCTCGTGCCGAGCTTGTGGGGCTTCGGCACCAAGCTGCTCGAGTTCGTGGCGCTCGCGCGCGGCGAGGCCGACGGCGCCTTTGCCGTCACGCCGCTGGCCAACTATCTGCTCGCCAGCACGGGCTTTCTGCTGCTCTTCTGCTGGGCGGCCATGAACGGCATGTTCCACGACATCGAACGGCCCAAGCAGACGATGCTCGAAAATGAGAAGTGGCTCGACGAGCACTACGACTCGGGTCGCCTGCACTAGAATTCGCTTCCCCCACAGAAAGTACGACGCATGCCCACCTATCCTGAAGGTGACGCGCGCACGAGCGCCCAGCACGAGAACCGCTTTCACGACTACGTGGGAAACCGCATTCCCTGGTATGTGCGTTTGATCTGGGTGATGTTCTGGTGCTTTGCGGTCTATTACACGATCGCCTACCTCTTCCCCGCGATCCGCGTGGAGCTGTTGACGCCTCCATGACTTCACACGCCGACGATCGCTGCGACTACTGCGGACTTCCTCTCGCGTCCCGTTGGTGGCGTCCGCCGTCGACACATGCGAGCGAAGGTACCGTGGCCGAGCCGGCCTATTGTTGCGTCGGCTGCCGCATCGCGGCCTCCATCGCCGGCGAAGGAGGTGAGACCGGGGCGGCCCGGTGGGCGCTCGCTCGCCTGGGGCTTGCCATCTTCTTCACGATGAACGTCATGGCCTTCACCATGGCGCTCTGGTCGTACGAAATCTATGAAGCGGAGTTGGGCCAGACCGACCGCTGGACCGCTTCGCTCATCGAGTTGTTTCGCTATGCCTGTCTGCTGCTGTCGCTGCCGGTGCTATGGCTGCTGGGGGGCACGCTGTGGCACGATGCGTGGAGTCAAATGCGCCGCGGCGTCTTTTCTACCGATCTGCTCCTCGTGCTGGGCATCGGGGCATCGTACGTCTATTCGGTACTGGCCGTCTTTCGCGGATATCCACACGTCTATTTCGAAGTCGGCTGCGTGGTGCTCGTCATGCTCACGCTCGGTCGCTGGCTCGAGGCCACGGGCAAGCTGCGCACCACCGCGGCGCTCGATGCGCTCGAGAAGCTGCTGCCCGAGCAGGTCAGGCTCGACACCATCCCCGAACGTTGGGTCCCGCGACAACTGGTCGCCGTGGGCGATACGTTGCGCGCGCTGCCGGGCGAGCGCGTGCCCCTCGACGGGGTCATCGTGCGTGGCTCGGCCACAATCGACGAACAGGTGATCACGGGCGAAAGCAGGCCGGCCATTAAAGAAAGTGGCGACGAAGTCTACGCGGGCACGCTGAATCTCGACGCCGAGCTCGTCGTGCGTGCCACCTGCGCCGCCAACGAAGGTTCATTGCGCCGGCTGATCGACCTCGTTCGCGCGGCCCGAGAGAAAAAAGGACACTATCAACGTCTGGCCGACCGCATCGCTCAGGCCTTCTTGCCCTTGGTGTCGCTCATCTCGCTGGCGGCGGCGTTCTATCACGGCACGCGCGCTGGTTTCGACACAGGGTTGATGACGGGGCTCAGCGTGTTGTTGATCGCCTGTCCCTGTGCCCTGGGCCTGGCCACCCCTTTGGCCGTCTGGGCAGCCCTGGGAACAGCGTCGAGGGCGCAGGTCCTCTTCCGGCACGGCGAGGCGCTCGAACGCTTGGCAACCGTCCGGGCCATCTGCTTCGATAAGACCGGCACGCTGACCATCGCCGAGCCCAAGGTCGAGCGATTCCTCGGCGACGGCGACGAGCGCGAGATACTGTCGGTCGCGGCGGCGATGGCCACCGCCTCGTTGCATTCGTTCTCGCGCGCCATCGAACTGTTCGTCGACGAGAGCAGCGGCCACGTGCGGCGAAAAGGCGCCAGCGACGCCGTGCAGCAAGTGCGCACGCTACCGGGCCGGGGATTGGTGGCGCAACTCGGAGAAGCGGAACGCTCGCCGGCGATCTATCTCGGCAGTTGGCGACTCATGCAGGAGCAGGGACTTCTCCCCCAGGGCGAAATAAGGCTAGCCATCGAGCGGGCCCTGGCCGGCGGCGAATCGATCTCCTGCCTGGGGTGGGAGGGCGTCGTGCGCGGCGTCTTCAAGTTTCGCGAACAATTGCGTCCCGAGGCCCGTGCCGCGATCGAGGCGTGCCGCGCCCTGGGGTGCGAGCTCGTGATGCTCACCGGCGATCACCAGGCATACGCCCACCGAATCGGCCAGCGACTGGGACTCGCCGTGCGTGCCGAGTTACTTCCCGAAGATAAAGTCCACGCCGTGCGCGAAGTGCGCCAGACGCTTGGCCAGGTGGCCATGATCGGCGACGGCATCAACGATGCGCCGGCACTCGAGTCAAGCGACGTGGGGGTGGCCCTGGCCTGCGGCACGGATCTTTCGCGGCAGTCGGCCTCGGTCTGCCTGCTGAGCAATGATCTGCGGCGACTCCCCTGGGCCATCGAGCTTTCGCGGCGCGCGCTGCGCACCATCCGCTTCAATCTGCTCTGGGCCTTCGTCTACAACGTCGTCGGCGTGGGGCTCGCCGCCGCGGGCTGGCTGAATCCCGTGTTCGCCGCCGTCGCCATGGTGGGAAGCAGCATGATGGTCATCGGCAATTCCCTCTTTCTGGCACAACGCGATGTCCCTCTGGCGCACGTCGCCGAGATGGAGCAGCAAGATGCCCCCGCCGCGGAATGGGAAGAGCTCGTCCGCGCGTAACGCCGCGCTCTGGGATTACGAGAGGAAACATCCGTTGCTCGATCTGCCGCTTATTTTTTTGGGGGGGCTGCTCGGCTCGTCCCACTGCATCGGCATGTGTGGCGGGTTCGCCTTGTCCATCGGCGGCACGGCCCCCAGCGTCGCGCGCAACCTGTCGCGGCAGGCGATCTACAGCAGCGGTCGAATCTTCAGCTACGCCTGTGCCGGCGCCCTGGCAGGCTACGGCGGCATGCGGCTGGCTGATCGCGCCGCAGAATGGGTCAACGTTCCCGCCTGTCTGGCGGTCGTGGCGGGCGTGCTGCTCATCTGGCAGGGACTGGTCGCCGCGGGGGTCTGGCCGCGACGAGTCACCCCCGCTAGTGCGCCACCCTGCCTGAGCGGTTCGCTGCTCGCAACCTTTCTGCGCTCGCCCGAACCGACCCACGTCTTTCTCGCGGGGCTCTTTACCGGTCTGCTGCCGTGTGGGCTCGTCTATGCCTACTTGGCACTAGCCAGCAGTTCTGGCGGCATGGCAGCCGGTCTGGCCACCATGGCTGCTTTTGGCCTGGGCACCGTGCCGCTGATGGTCCTGACCGGCATCGGAGGCTCGTTCATCAGCCTGGCCACCCGCCAACATCTGTTGCACATCGCGGCATGGTGCGTGGTGCTCACGGGCATCGTCGCCGTCGCACGCGGCCTGGGATTCGTCCACCTCGACGGCTTGTGGCTGGGAGGGGGATGCCCCGCCTGCCAGTCGTGAACGCGTCGCCGTCGCTCGCGGCGCGGTCGTCCTGCCCCCCCCTGCCCTGCCGTTCTTCCAGACAGAGCGACGGAATCGCTCGTGCTGGAATCTAGGCCGGCGCGAGCAGTTGCTCGTGCAAGTTCCCCTTGCTGTCGCCGAACTTGTCGACATTGATGTCGAGGCAATCAAGCATCGTGACCAAGAGATCGGTCAGCGGCGCCGCCTTCTCGAGCTTGACGTGTTGCCCCGACTGGAGGCGACCGCCAGCACTCCCCGCGAGCACCGTGGGCACCTGCATCGGCGAGTGCGCGTTGCCGTCCGAGATGCTCGAGCCGAACATGACCATCGAATGGTCGAGCAAGGAGCGTTCGCCTTCCTGCGTCGCCGCCATCCGCTCGAGCAGGTAGCGATACTGCTCGACATGATAGCGGTTGATGCGCTTGTACTGCTCCTGCTTGTCGGCGTTGTTCTCGTGGTGGCTGAGGGGGTGGAAACCGTCGTTGACCCCTTCGACGAACGAGAAGTTACGCCCCGATACGTCGTTGGCGAACATGAACGTCGCGATGCGCGTGGCGTCGGTCCAGAACGCCATGTGCAGAATGTCGAGCATGAGACGGACGTGCGTCGTGTAGTCGCCGTACTCGGCGCCAGGGCGTTTCAGATCGGCGGCGTTGACGGCCGGCTTCCAATTGCGATCTTCGGCCTGGGACGCGGCCTCGATGCGTTGCTCCAGCGCGCGGACCGAATCGAGATACTCGTCGAGCTTCTGGCGATCGCTCCCTCCGAGATTCTGTCGTAGCTTCCCCGCGTCCTCGCGGACCAGGTCGAGCACGCTCCGATCGGCCGGGCTGCGGCCGAACTGCGTCGAGCGAAACAAGCGATCGAACGCCTGCTGCGGATTGATCTCCTTGGTCGCGGGCAACGTCGGCGTGCGCCACGACACGTGGCAGCCGTAGACGGTGCTGTAGCCCATGTCGACCACGTTGTGGACGGGATCAATCCCCAATTCGAGCGACGAAAGTGGCGTCGACTGCCCGATCTGCTGCGCGGCGAATTGATCGACCGAAATGCCCGCGCGTATCCCCTTGCCGCTGGTGCGCACGGCCTGCGCGCCGGTCAGCCAACTGGTGGTCTTGGCGTAATGGCCATCCCCCATCAGGCCGGCCGTGTTGCGCAGATTCGATAAGACGACCAGCTTCTCCTTGAGCGGTGCCAGGGGTTCGAGGATGTACGACAACTCGTAATCGCGTCCCTCGCCCGAGACATTCCACGCCGCGGGGAGCGCCCCATTCGGCATGTACAAAACGGCCATACGGACCGGCGGCTGGGCGGTACTGGCAGCACGCGCCTGGCGAGGCAACATCGCCTCGAAGAACGGCAATCCCAGCGCCGCGCCGACGCCGCGGAGGATCGTTCGTCGCGAGAGGGGCCAGCGATTCGAATCGGCCATGTCAGCGTTCCTAAGGGGCATTCTTCTTATGACGGAAAGGATAACTCTCGACCACCGACAGAATCAATTCGTGGCTGCGGTGGTCCCCTTCTGCCAATCTTGATATCGCCTGGCGGATCGTACACTCATCGTAAAAATCGACCGCCCGCCCCAGGGCGTAGGTCAACGTTCGTTCCACAAGTTGACGCAGAAACAGCTCTTGCCGCGCCAACAGGGCATCTTTCAGATCGGCGATCCCGTTCAGTTCCCTGCCGTCGGGCAGGGCCGCCGCGGCATCGATATCGATGCCATTATCCTGATCGCGCCATTTTCCGATACCGTCAAAATTCTCCAGGGCGAAGCCCAAAGGGTCCATCTTGGCATGGCAACTGGCGCAACTCTCCTGGGCGCGATGCCTTTCGAATCGCTGTCGCAGCGTCAACCCATCCTTGACCTCGTCGCTCTTGGAGATCTCCTTCACATTCGGAGGCGGCGGGGGCGGGGGGGTGCCGAGGATCGTCTCGAGGACCCACTTGCCCCGCAACACGGGGCTGGTGCGCGTGGGATACGAGCTCACCGTCAGCGTGCTGCCCATCCCGAGCACGCCGCCGCGGCGGCGGTCGGCAAGCTCCACCTTGCGCAACTGCCCCCCCTCTACCTTCGGCAGGCCGTAATGCTCGGCCAGCCGATCATTCACAAAGGCATAGTTGCAGTCGACGATGTCGAGCACGCGTCCATTCTCGCGGAAGAGCGTGTCGAAGAACATCCGCGACTCTTCGTACATGGCATCGCGCACGCCGTTGAATCCGCCGAAGCGCCGGATATCCATCTCGTGCGTGCGCAGGTCGCGGTAGCCGAACCACTGCGAGGTGAATTCCTCGGCCAAGGCAATCGACTTCGGATCGGCCAGCATGCGCGCGACCTGCTCGCGCAGCACCTCGGGCTGGCTCAATCGGCCCGCGTCGGCCAGTTCGGTCAACTCGCCGTCGGGCATCGTCGACCAGAGAAAATACGACAACCGCGTCGCCAACTCATGATCCGTGATCGGATACGCCTCGTTCGACCCCTCGGGGGCCTGATCCTGTTCGATACGGAACAAGAAGTGAGGCGAAAGGAGTGTCGCCAGCAGCGCGGTCTGCAGCCCCTGTTCGAAAGATTCGCCGCGCCCGAGGGCCTGCTCGACCAGCGCGACCCGCGCCGCTAGTTCATCGTCCTTCACGGGGCGACGAAATGCCCTCGGCAAGAACGCCCGCAGGTTCTGGCGTGCCACCTCCGCCGGCGAGACCGACTCCGACGGCGTCACGGCGAGCAGCATCGCACGCGCGGGGGCCCCCTCGGCCATCGCCTGTTCCAGCAGACGCTTGGTCGTATCGAGATATTTCTCCATCAGCACGGGAGGGATGAAGAGCGTATCGCCCTGGTTATCGAACCCGTTCCCCGCGGCATCGGCGGGCAGGTCGCGGGCCGCGTCGAGATCCATGCCGAAGAGATCCCGAATCGTGTTGCGGTACTCGACACGGTTCAAGCGGCGGACGGTGACGTGACCTGGCTCTGTCTGTCCAAGGCAGTCGTGGTTGCGAAACGACGCCTCGATCCATTCGAACAAGAGTTGGCGGTCTTCGTCCGACATCACCGCTTCGCTCTTGGGGGGCATCTCGTGCGAGCGCACGACCCGCAGCACTTTGTTCCAGGTTCGTCCCTCGGTGAAGATGTCTTCCTGCGTTTGGGCCGAGGCGAGATCGATGCCCGCCGTGGCCTCCTCCCCCGCGTGGCAACTCGTGCAATGGGTCTCGAGCACCGCCTGAACGGCCTGCGGCATCTCGGCCGGATCTGCCCCAGCCACGGGGGACAAAACTCCTATCGCCAGAGCCATTACCAGCATGCTGCTCGCGCGGAAAGACATGCGTTTCACGGATACTACGAGGATCGAGGGGCGGGACGATCGCAAGGATCGCTGAAACGGCGAGGAGCCACGATCGACACCGGCGTCAAAGACCATACCGCCCGTCGACCGCAACGGGTTTCACTATAGCCCAAAAGAGGGCCGGCAGCCATGTGGCGCAGCGTCTCGTCGCGCGCCGAAAGTTGGTGGACTTAGGGGGGGTAGCACCGACGAGTTTCCGCAGCAGGCTTGAAACTTATCTCGCTTGAGTCGGAAGCTCGTCGGTGTCGCGCAGCGACAAGAGGTTCGTTTCGACCGGACCGGCGTTGTGGCGAGGCTGTGCTACTGAAATGCGCCTGCCCGATCGACCCTCTGGTTGCTGCGCAACACCGACGATGATGCGACTCGAGTGTGTTGTCGTGCGCGACGTCGCGCCGCACCATCGTCGGTGCTACCCGGCTGGGATTCAATTGCACCCGAAAATTAAGGTTGGACACAGCCCTAGGCTCATGGGCTGCGCGGAGTGGAATAAAGCCGGTAGCCACCGGCGAGTTTTCTGGTCGCGATGCTGGCGATTGTCAGCCTTTAAGCCGCGGCGGCCGAGATTACGAAGCGTTGGTTTTATCGACGGATGATTCCATAGCATCCAGCGATTCGTAGTCGCTCAACGCCCCGGGATACCACGCCGCGCGCAGGGCGTTGAGCACCGCGACGACGTCGATCACCTCTTGCGCAATCGCGCCCGCCACCGGTGGCAGCAGTCCCGCGGCGGCCAGCAGCATGCCGCCGATACTGAATGCCATCCCTCCCACGGCGCTCTGCAGGGCGATGCGTCGCATCCGCCCGCCGATGTGCAGCAGTTCGTCGACGCGCCCCAGCATGTTGTCCATCACCACGGCGCCGGCTGCTTCGGTGGTCACCTCGCTGCGTTGCCCCATCGCCAGCCCGACCGTGGCAGCCACCATGGCCGGCGCATCGTTGATGCCGTCGCCGACGTAGACCGTGCCCGCGCGGGCCGTTTCGGCGCGAACGATGTCGAGCTTCTCTTCGGGGCTCTTACCGGCGTACACCTCGCTGATTCCGACACGTTGAGCCAGGTACTCGGCCTCGGACGGGCGATCGCCCGACACGAGCATGACCTTCTTGAAGCCATGCATGGGAGAGAGGTGACCGATAAACTCCGCTCCCTCGGCGCGGGGCTCATCGCGAAAGCGATAGGTCGCGGTGTAGTGCCCGTCGACCACGACGACGCACTCGAGCCCGCCCGATGAAGGGGGTAGCACGGCGGTCGTGGTGGGATCTTCCGCCGCCAACTTTTTGGCGCTGGTGATACGCACCGCTCGATCGCGAACCATGCCCAGCAGCCCTTCGCCCGGATGTTCTCGCACGTGTTCGGCCGGCAGTAGCATGATCTTGCTCTTCCGGGCGGCGTCGAGCACCGCCACCGCCAATGGGTGCTTCGAGTATTGTTCGAGACTCGCGGCAAGCTGCAGTATCTCCTCCGACGAAAACTCCGCGACGACGTGTTGCTCGACCAGACGGGGCTCGCCGTAGGTCAGCGTGCCCGTCTTGTCGAAGATCATGGTCTGACAGCGGCCGATCCGCTCGAGCACGGCCGGATCGCGAATGATGATGCTGCGCCGCGCCGCGAGCGAGATCGATCCGATGATGGCCACCGGAATGGCAATCAGCAGCGGACAAGGGGTGGCAATCACCAGCACCGCGAGAAAACGAATGGCTTCGCCGCTGGCCAGCCACGCCGCCAGCGCAATGGCCACCGCCAGCGGCGTGTAGAAGGCCCCCAATTGATCTCCCAGCCGGCGCAGCCTGGGACGCTGTTGCTGCGACTCTTGCATGACGCGCATGATGCGCGCGTAACGCGAGTCGATCGGCAGCCGCACGGTGCGAATGCTCAAGGCCGCCTCGCCGTTCATGGCGCCCGAGAAGACTTCGGAGTCGATCGATTTCGACACGCGGTAGGGCTCGCCCGTCAGGTAGGCCTCGTTCATGCTGCCCCGTCCCTCGACGACGATGCCGTCGACCGGGCAGACTTCGTGCGGCAGTACCACGAGGACGTCGTCGATGCGGATGCGATCGAGCGGCAGGTCGACCAGACCACCGTCCGATTTCTGATGCGCCACGGCTGGCATGCGCCGCGCCAGCGCGTCGAGCACCGAAGAGGCCCGCCGCACGGCAAACGACTCGAGCGCCGCCCCTCCCGACAACATCAAGACGACAAACGTCCCAGCCAGATACTCCCCCAGCAGCACTGCCGTGACGATCGCGATCCCGGCCAGAAGATCGGACCCAAATTCGCGCAGCAGCACTCGCCAGGACAACTCGAGAACGAGCGGGCCACCCCCTATCACGAGCGCCACCCAGAGAAATCCAACCGCGTTCGTCTCCGGCCAGGCGAGGCCCCATCGTGTTGTCAGGTAGGCCGCGATACACATGGCGGCAACGATGGCGATGACCGTGTGGCGACGTTCCCACAATCGGCCGAAGCTCAACGAATGGCCGCTCGGCACAAGCGATGCGACCTGCGACGACTGCTTCGTGAAATGTCGTTCTCCTGGATCACTCATAGCCTGGGATTTGCTCGGCGACGCGTTCTCGGCAGCAATCAAAATCCGATCATCGCGAATAACTAGGGGTTTTACCACACGGACTTGCCGTGTTCGCTTCACGGCTCGCTTGGCTTTTAGCCTTCTCGCAATGGTCGCCAGCCGGAATTCGTACGCCGTCGGAGCCCGTGGCGTGGACTGCCCGGCGTCGCTACACTGTGGACGATATTTCACTAATCGAGGGGAGAGTTCGATTTGAATCGAGGTAAGAATATCGCGGTCGTGCTATGCCTGATGGCCATGGCGTCATTTATCAGCATCCCGATGTGGAACTGGCTTACCTCGCGCGCCGCAAGCGCCAAGCTCCAAGCCCGGACCAAGACCCTCGTCGACCGCAATCCACAGCTCGAATTGGCGTGGAAGGTCGCGATGCTCGACGACGTGTTGAGCTATGCGGAAGCCAAGGCCCTGGTCGAAGCGGCTGGCGAACAGGTCGATCCGAACGAATGACGGCGTGCCGAGACGATCGACGGCAGGTAGGCGCGCCAGCGAGTCTGCGCGGATCCGCAGACTGGCGCTCCGTGAAGCATAAGTGCCAGCGCACCGCCCGCACGGACGGCGACTGGCCGGTGCAAGCTCGCTCCGCTAGCCGTCCTGGCGCTGCGTATGGGTAGGCGATCTCCATGAGCTGGAATGATCTGACCGCGCTGGCCTGCCTCTTTTTTGTCAGCGAATGGACGATCCGCCTGGCGATGTTGGCCGTGGTGCCCGTCCGCCGAGCGCCAGCCGCCGCCAAAGGATGGCTGCTGCTGATCTTCTTCGAGCCCTGGGTGGGCTTGTTGCTCTATGTGCTCATCGGGCGGGCACGTCTGTCGCGCAAGCAGCGCGCGAAGTTCGCCGAACTCCCCAGGGCGATGTCCCAGGTGCTGGCGCGGTTCGTCGACCATCCCAATATCTTTCACCCCGAGGTCGGCCCTGCCCTGTCCCAGGCCGTCAGCCTGGCAGAGCGTCTCGGGGGCTCGCCGATCCTGGGGGGCAACTCGATCGAGGTCCTCGTCGACTACGACGATACCGTCGCGCGGCTGATCGCCGATATCGACCAGGCCGTGCATCATGTACACCTCGAGTTCTACATCTTCTCCGACGACGAGGTGACGGGGCGGGTGATCGCCGCCATGGAGCGGGCCACGCACCGAGGCGTTCGCTGCCGGGTGCTTGTCGACGCCATCGGCTCGCGTACGGCGCTGCGGACACTACGGCCGAAGCTGCGCGGATTGAATATCGAGCTGCACGCCATGCTGCCCGTGAGCCTGCTTCCCTGGCGAAAGGCACGCATCGACTTGCGCAATCATCGCAAGATTGCCGTCATCGACGGACGCGTGGGCTATACCGGCTCGCAGAACCTGGTCGCCGCCGGCTTCCAACAAGGCATCCGCTACGAAGACTTGATGGTGCGAGTCCACGGCCCGGCGGTCTTGGAACTGCAATACGTCTTCGCCTCGGACTGGTTTTTGGAAACGGGAGAGATCCTCGACGGCGAGCGCGAGTTCCCTTGTCCCACGATCGCCGGAGACGTGGCGGCGCAGGCACTGCCCAGCGGGCCGGCGTTTCCTACGCAGAACAATCAACGACTCTTCGTGGCGCTGGTTCACGGCGCCGCGCGGCGCGTCGTGCTGACGACCCCCTACTTCATCCCCGACGAACCCTTGCTCCAGGCGATGCAAACGGCGGCGAAACGGGGCGTCGACGTCCATCTCGTGGTCTCGGAGACCGGCGATCAGGCTTTCGTCACGCTGGCGCAAGAATCGTACTACGAGGAGTTGCTCGAGGCGGGCGTCCACGTACACCAGTTCCAACAGAACTTCCTGCACGCCAAGCATCTGAGCATCGACGATGCCGTGGCCCTGATCGGCTCTAGCAATCTCGACATCCGCTCGTTCGCCTTGAATGCTGAGCTGATGCTCGTGATCTACGATCGGGGCACGGTCGCCCGGCTCGCGATCGAGCAGGAGCGATATTTCCGCGAAAGCCGGCTGCTCACGCACGAGGGCTGGCGACAGCGGTCCCTCGGCCGCCAGTTGCTGCAGAATACGGCGCGACTGTTCAGCCCGCTGCTGTGATCGGGAGGAACGCACGACGTCTCTCGCAGCGCCGGAGCGAGGCCCTCGCTGGCACGAGCGCTACGCCATGATCTCCACGATCGGCTCCGCCCCCTCGACGCCGACCAGCTTTTGATCCAGGCCGTTGTAGAAGTAAGCGAGACGATTCGGATCGAGCCCGAGTTGGTGCAGGATCGTGGCGTGCAGATGCTTGACGTGCAGTCGATTCTCGACGGCGGCACTGCCTAATTCGTCGGTCTTGCCGTAGCTGATGCCCCCCTTGATGCCCCCTCCGGCCATCCACATGGTGAAGCCGTAGGCGTTGTGATCGCGGCCCGTCCCCTTCTCATACTCGGCCGTCGGCTGCCGGCCGAATTCGCCCCCCCAGACGACGAGCGTCTCGTCCAACATGCCGCGCTGCTTCAAGTCTTTCAGCAGGCCAGCAATGGGCTTGTCGGTCTCGCCAGCGTGCAGGTCGTGATTCGATTTCAAATCGCCGTGAGCGTCCCAGTTGGCATCGTTGTGGTTGCCCCCCGAGTACAGTTGGACGAATCGCACGCCCCGTTCGACAAGACGTCGTGCGAGCAGGCACTGGCGACCGAAGACTTCGGTCCGCTTCTCATCCAGGCCGTAGAGCGACAGGGTTTGCGCGTCCTCCTGGCTCAGGTCGACGGCGTCGGGGGCCGCGGCCTGCATCTTGAAGGCGAGCTCGTAGCTGGCAATTCGCGCCGCCAGCTCCGAGTTGTCGCGCCGAGCCAGTTGATGCTCGTCGTTGAAGCCGCGAATCGTATCGAGCATCTCGCGTTGCATGTCGCGCGTCACCCCCTCGGGAGATTCCAGATCGAGAATCGGAGCCCCCTGCGATCGCATCACCGTGGCCTGGTAGGTGGCGGGCATGTAGCCGCTGCTCCAGTTCTTCGCCCCACTGATCGGCCCGCCGCGCGGATCGAGCATCACCACGAAGCCGGGCAGATTCTCATTCACCGTGCCCAGCCCGTAATTCACCCACGAACCAAGGCAAGGGCTGCCGCTGAGGATCTTGCCCGAGTTCATCATCAACATCGCCGAACCATGAATCGGCGAGTCGGCCGTCATCGAGTGCAGGAAGGCGATGTCATCGACGCACGTGGCCAGGTGCGGAAAGAGCGTCGAAACCCACTGGCCGCATTGTCCATGCTGGGCAAAGTCCCAGCGCGTCTCGACGATGCGTCCCTGGTTCTTGTGGCCACCACGGCCGAACGTCTTCACGTCGACCGTCTTGTTGTCCATGCCCTTCATGGCGGGCTTGTAGTCGAACGTATCGATGTGACTGGGACCGCCATACATGTACAAGAAGATCACGCTCTTGGCCTTGGCCGGAAACTGCGGCGGCCGCGCGGCCAACGGATTGTTCCACGCCGTGATGCCGTCGGCGGCCACCGACTGGCGGGCCAGGAAACCGTCGTTCCCCAGCAGGGCCGCCAGTGCCGTACCGGTGAAGCCCGCGCCGGTCTGCCAGAGGAATTCTCGTCGCGTGCGACCGCAAAAGTTTTGACCCACGCGTTCGCGCTGCATCTTCTCATTCATGCGTTCAATCCAGATAGACGAATTCGTTCAGGTTGTACGCCGCGACGCAGAATTGCTTGAGTGCCGTCTCAGGCGACAAATGATATTTCTGTTGGAGCGTCGCGATCAGATTCATTCCTCGCTCGATCTCTTCCGGCGTCGGCTGACGCTGAAACAGACGCCGCAGCGCGAGCGACACCTGTTCTCGCAGGTCCTCACCAGCTCGCTCGCGAAGATAGCCGGCAAAGCCCTCGGCCTGTTCCTGGACGAAGGAGCTGTTCAGCATGCCCAGGGCCTGCGTCGGCTGGGTGGTAATGAACCTTGCCGGGCAGCTCGCGTCGCTATCGGGTCCGTCGAAGCTGGCCAACAGCGGCACGGCCAGCGATCGCTTCGCATGAATGTAAATGCTGCGCCGCGCTTGATCGGCCGGAGATGATTTTCCCCAGCCGGCGCCGGGCATCGACTGGCCCGCGAGCACTTCCTTGGGAATCTTCACGTATATGCTGGGACCAAACATGGCGGAGAGGTTCAGGCTGCCGTTGACGGCCAGCACCGAATCGCGAATCTCCTCGGCCGAAAGCCGCCGCATGTCGAATCGCCACAACAGGTCGTTCAACGGATCGACGGACAACGCCTGCTCGTTCGACTGCGACGACATCTGATACGTGCTGGAGAGCATGATCAGCTTGTGCAGAGGCTTGAGCCGCCACTCCTGGTCCACGAACTCTGACGCGAGCCAATTGAGCAACTCGGGATGCGTCGGCCGAAGGCCCTGAAAACCAAAGTCGCTGGTCGACCGCACGATGCCGCGGCCGAAATGGTAATGCCAGATGCGGTTCACCATGACGCGCGCCGTGAGCGGGTTGTCGGCGCTGGCGATCCATTGCGCAAGCGCGCGGCGGCGCCCCGTCGAGGCGATACCTTCGGCCGGAAGCGCAATCTGCGGCTCAGGCGGCGAGAGGACTGAAGGAAATCCTGGCTCGACCTCGGCTGCAGTGGCATGCGCATTGCCCCGCACCAGGACATGCGTCGGAGGGCTTTCGCGGCCATGCTCTTTCACGCACAGGGCCTTTTCGAGTCCTGCCGGGCGGAACCTGGCCAGCTCTTCCGACGTCGCGGTCAACTCCGCGTAACGATCGAACTCTTCCTGCGAGAGGATCTCGCCGATTTTCTTCCTGGCGATGTCGACGCGCATCGCCTCGGTCTTCCAGTCGTCTCGCTCGACTCCCACGAGCCCCGCTTCGATCTGCTCGTTGAGCTTCTCGAGCGCGGCACGCACTTCCTTCTGCTGCTGCTTGTGACGCGCGATCTGTTCTTCGTTGCGGCGGCTCTCCTCCTCGCTGGTCAGCGTGCGGACCGAGGCCTCGTCGATGCTTTCCTGCGAGCGCACGCCAAAGCGGCGCACGTTGCGAAAGAACGCCAGCAAGCGGTAATAGTCGGCCTGGGGCAGCGGGTCGAGCTTGTGATCGTGACACCGCGCACAACCGATCGTCAGACCCAAAAAGACTTCGCCCGTGGTCCGCACGAGATCGTCCAGGTCTTCGAACAATTCCTGCTCGGGATCGACCGGCTCGTCCTGCCAGATACCGAGGCGATAGTAGCCAGTGGCGATGAGCGAATCGCGCGTGATGGTGTCGAGTTCATCGCCCGCCAGTTGTTCGGTGAGGAACTGATCGTACGGCTTGTCGTTGTTGAGCGACTGGATGACGTAGTCGCGATAGCGCCAGACGAACGGTTTTGGTCCATCCCGTTCGTAGCTGTTCGTTTCCGCATAGCGCACCAGATCGAGCCAGTGCCTTCCCCAGCGCTCGCCGTAATGGGGCGACTCGAGCAACTCGTCGACCACTCGTTCGAAGGCGTCGGGCGCGGGATCGGCCAGGAATGCCTCGACCTGCTCGGGCGAAGGAGGCAAGCCAATCAGGTCGTAATAAGCGCGTCGCAGTAAAGCCGCTTTATCGGCTACCGGTGCCGGCCGTAAACCGGCCTGCTGCAATTTCGCCAGCACAAAGGCATCGATCGGAGTTCGTACCCAGGGATCGACGATCTCCGGTGTCGCGGGGCGCTCTACCGGCTGAAACGACCAGAAGGCCTTCGACGTTTCGTCCACCGCGGGGGGGCCATGGTCATCATCGGTCGAGCGCGGCGCCAGCTCGCGTTCGCTACCCCACGGAAGTCCCAGGTCGATCCACTTCGTGAGCACGGCAATCTGCTCGTCGCCCAGCTTACCGCTCGGGGGCATTTCGAACCCGGTATAGTTGACCGCCTCGAGCAGCAGGCTTTCGTGCGGCGAATCGAGCGACACGGCCGGTCCCGAATCGCCCCCCTTGAGAATCTCGTCGCGACTCGTGAGGAAGAGCCCCCCCTTGGCCTTGCCAGTGCCGCCATGGCACTTCAGGCAATGCCCCACGAGCAGCGGTTTAACTTCGCTGTCGAAAAACGCCACCGACTCGGCAGCGGGAGTCGGAACGGGTTCGGTCCCGCGCGCGACCGCCGCCAGACAGAGGCCCACTGCCACGGCGAACGCAGTAGTAAAGCGACTGAACATGAATTCCGCGTTCTCCCGAATCGACTCCTGGCCCCACCAGCATTGGTAGGGCAGCCCTCAGGCAGCATTTATGTTGACTGCGCCCTGCCTGGAACGCAATTCCCAGCGGTGGGCCGGCCCAATCTACTCACCTTAATTACCGGCCGCCGAGGACCACCTGAAGTGGGGCGGCCTTGAGCGGCCAGGAAGCCATGAAAATACCCGCTATCGCGATGCCGGCCTCAGCTTATTTCGCACCACGTAGGCGCCCAGTTGAGCCAGGCTCAAGCCCGCGTTCACCAACTGGCGAGTCAAGGCCTGGCGCTGTTCCGCGTCGCGAGCGTCCATCAACAGTCGCAGTAACTTTGCCCGCTCGGTGTCGGGCAGGACTTGCATGAACAGCGGGACCAGCCCCTCCTCGACGTTGTAGACGGAATCTTCCCTCAGACAGACCGGCACGATCAAGTCGCGCGAGACTTGCAGGTCCTGCGACACGGTATCGACCGCCTCGCGCACGTTCCGTTCCTTGGCCGATTCTCCCTGAAGAAAATCGTACGGCGGTCGCCACTCGTTGATCGGCCGAACGCGATCGATGTGCGACAGCGCGACAACCACTGGGGGCGCCGCGCGACGAGGCAAGGCAGCAAAACGCTGCCGAACTTCCTCCAACAAGGCATGATCCACATCACGGGCCGCATTATTCGCCGACGAGACGAGCACGATCAGGTCGCAACGGGCGATCTCCGCATCGAGCTTCTGGCGGGCCTGGGCGTCTCCCTTGCCCGCCAATCCGATCGTATCGAGCACGATCGCTTGCGGAAGATCCTCACGTCCCAGCACGTAGGGCGTGATCGAATCGGTACAAGGGAGCACGTCGGTGGCGGCCTTGATCCGCCCAAACAAGGCATTGATCAGGCTCGACTTGCCCGCCTTGGTCTGGCCCAGGATGACCATGCGAATCGGTTTGTCCGCGCCGAATTCGGTCCACTCGGCGTCCGCCAGCGACATCTGTCCGCTATAGAGTTGAATGGCATACTGACCCGTTTGACGCACGACATAGCCCGCCGCCATACGGGGCAAGTCGGCCACGACGTTGGCAATATCTCCTCCCAAGAGCGCCGTCTTGGCCTCATTGGCCAGGGCCGCCGGCGGATTGATGACCAGCCGAGCCAGCCGATAGACATTGTACGCGCCGCCAGCAAGTTGCTGCGCCAAGGGACGCCATTGCAGCACGCGCTGGATGTTATGAATCGTGATCCGATCGGAACCGGGCACCTGCTCCTGAAGAAACGTGCGCAGATCGCGCGCCACGAGCTCCGCCACGCGCAGCGCCTCGGCGGCAGAAACCTCGAGCGCCGGCTGCTGCGACTGGGGATGAAACTGCCGGGCAACGACTTCAAACACCTGTCCAAACAACTCGACCCAGGCATTCGCTTGGTCGAACGGCGGCGGAACCGCCTCGACTTGAATCCGCAGCCGCTCGACTTCGGACCAGGCCTTTTGACCCGCTTCGGGCCAGGTCTCGCTCGGCGGCGGGGTGGAACGCGGCGGCGTCGGGCGCGATTCCAGCCACCACAACAGCACCCAGCCGAGCGCCGCCAGGGCGATCGATCCCAGCGCGAAGGGCAGAATCAGGCCCTGCTCGTACAGCCACAGTCCACCCACGGACATCAACAGCAAGTAGGGAAGTCCGAAGACCGCCACGCGCAGGGCCAATTTGAGTTGGAGAGAATTCATGCGTTCGTCGGACGCGGCGACGTCGGGCTAAGGCGTGGTCGAACGAGGGCGTGCCTGCAAGTATTCTTTGAACAGACGCCGGCCTTCGGCAAGTTCCTGTCCATAAAATCCTCGTAGCATTTCTGGGCTGGGGATCAGGCCGTTTCGCTTCTGCGCGAAGTACCAGCAGAGCGTACAACCGAGCGCATAAGTGGCCGCCGCGGTGTAGACCGCCGCCGTAGCGGTTCCAATGACGGGAATCATCGCCAGGAGCGAACGCCCCATCATCCGCACGGCGAAGTGCGCGGTCACCCCCACGCCTAACGCCCCCCCCAGCTCGCTCATGACCTTCGAGTTCAGCGGTTGCTTATAGATCGAGGCGATCGTGTGGAACATCTTCGCCTGCACCGCCACGACCGAAGGCAAGCTGACGACCGGCAACGGCACGGCCCCGGCCGCCGCAGCCGCCAGGGAGTAAGCGATAACATGGGGGCGCGCCTTCTTGAAGTGCAACGTAAAGAGCTCTTGCTGCAACCCCGGCTGTTGACGCAACATGCCCTGCAGGCCGAGCGGCAACTCCGCCTCGATGGCTTCCCAAAGCTCCTCCAGGCCATAGAACTCGGGCGACAAGCCATCTTCAGGCAAGGTGAAGTCGACCGCCACGAAGCGACCATGCAGGTCGGCGAACTGCTCATGCTGCGAAGCCAGCGAACGAGCCAGATCGGCCGGCACCGTCGCCGGCCAGGGCTGTTGTGCGAATGGATACGGCAACGGGTGCCCTGCTCCCTCCAGATAACCGTCGTGCAGAGCCGTTTGCACAATGAGCAGGGGCCAATCCGGCTTCTGACGGCGAATCGTACGGACGGCGTCGAGCAGGCCCTCCAGCGCGTGATCCATCGCGCGCACCACCACCATCAGCAGATGAGCCTGGTCCTGGCAGTATTCCAGATCCTGCGAAGGATCGTAGCTGACTTCCCCCAGCCCACGCGTATCCAGAAAACGGAGGAAACATTCTTCCTCGTTCGGAAAGGGATAGAACTGCGAGGTCCGCGTGCAGGGGCGAAATCCGCTGCCGATCTCGGCCTGCGTGCTACCGGTCATCGCGCGAATGATCGACGTCTTGCCCGACTGAGTCTTGCCGAGCAACCAGATCACGGGCCGCGGCAGTGCCACACTCGCCCGGCGCAGCAGTTCTTCCGAATCGGCCGAGGTGACCTGCGGAGTAAGCACTCGCTCCGAGAGCAGATTCCAGAAAGATTTGAACATGGCAGCCGCAGTAACTCGTTCCACGCCGACTCGCTTTCAGTGTAGCGGATCGGCAAGAGTGTTTCGCCGGCTGGGCGATCTTCATGAAGAGCACGGCAACCAACGGGCGATCGCGGACTCGCCCTAGGTCGATCTGGTGTTTTTCCGTGGGGCAGCGTCGCCACGGGCCAAGGGCCAGTCGGCAGCCGGATCGTCCATCAGCGCCTCGAGCAGATGGCGCAGTGTCCGCTCGAACAGCGTGAAGTAGTCGAGATCGAGGAATTTCAGCGCGGCGTCGCCGTCTGCCGCGGCCGCCCCCGGCGCCATGGTGAACAACCCCGAGGCCAGCGCCTGGTGTTGGTACATGAACGCGATCGCCTTGCCCCCTGCCAGCGCGGGACAAGCCTCGGAAATGGCCGCGACGATGCGCCCCAAGGACAGGCGGAACGCACGGCCGAACTCGGCCGTCCCACGGTCCGTGGCGGCGATTCGCTCCAGCACGGGACTGGCGATCGCATGCAACCGCAAGATGTGCCGATGTGCCCGCAACGCCTCGGTAAGACAGCCGGCTATCCCGGCGGCATCAGGGCGCTGTAGCTGTTGCAGGCCCGCCACGGCGGTAGAGCACCAGGCCTCGACCTCGCGCAGGCACAAGGCGAGGAACAAAGCCTCTTTCGTATCGAAATAGCCGTAGATGCTCGCCTGGGCAAGCCGCACCTGGCGACCGATCGCGGCCATCGAGACGCCGTCGAAGTCGCTGCGTTCGAAGAGCTTTGCCGCCGCGTCGAGAATCGCCGTCACGCGCTCCTCTCGCTGCTCTTGCCGCCGCGCTCTTTGCCATTTCGTCCGCATGCCGTTCGAACGCCATTGATTACCGAATCGGGTTCGGTTACAAGTATAACCGAATCCGGTTCGCTTACCATCCCCGCGTGAGACAGCGGCCGGTCGACGCTCCTATTTATTGCCGTTGCGGTATTTCTCGCACACGGGAGAACACCATGTTTGCCTGCAGGTCTCTAGCCGTCGTTTTGGCCCTGGCTCTGCTCGTTGTGGCAACCCTCTTCGGAACGTCGGCCTCGGGCGCCGAGCCGAGCGAGCCGCAGGATATCTTCCTGGGGATCAAGCCCGACGCCAACCAAGGCTACGAGGCCATCACCAACATGATGCGCGATCGCGGCGCACGCGGCATGTTCAAGGTGGACGATCTCGATCGCTTGTGGCAGGTCTGGGAGGAAGAAGAGCGCGCGAAAGCCGAGCAGGCCGATCCCGCCGAACGGCGCCGCCTGACCTTCGAGCGCTACGGCTGGGTGAAACAGCCGGGCGACGAGACGCCGAACATCCCCTTCGGCTTCACCGAGCTCGACGACGGCGGGCTCGTCACGAATTGCTTCTCGTGTCATGCGGGCAAGGTCGCCGGCGTGACGATGCCAGGTGTCGGCAATACCCACGTCGATCTCACTACCTTGTTCGTCGATCTGAAGCGACTCCGCACTCTCGACGCCGGCAAAGACCCCGCGAAAGTCAACGAGACACTCGCGCTGGGCATGGTCGCCAACTACCACAAAGGCTTCACTAACGCGGTGATCTTCGAGGTACTCGAGTGGGTACAAGCCAACCTCGACGTAACGATCCGCGTGGCGAAGGACCCCGATATGCTGCTCCATCACGACATGAATCCGCCGGCGTGGTGGACCACGAAGAAGAAGACCCGCCTTTATACCGACGCGTTCGCCCCGAAAACTCCTCGCCAGAACATGCCCTTTGCCCGAGCGCGCGGTAGCAGCAAAGACTGGGAAGAGAAGTGGCACGCCCTGGAGCCGCAGTTCGTACACGTTTACCAGTACATCGAAGAGATGGAATCGCCTAAGTATCCCTACGAAATCGATGCCAGCCTCGCCAGCCAGGGACGCCTGCTCTTCAACGAAACCTGTGCCTCCTGCCACGGCACCTATGGCGAAGGGGGAGAATACCCGAACGTCATCGTGCCGATCGAAGACGTGGGCACCGACCCGGTGCGGCTGCACGCCGTCTCGAAAGAGAATCGCGAATGGGACAACAAGACGTGGCTGCAGTACAACGGCGAGCATCCCGTCTGGTTGGAATCGAAGGGCTACCTGGCGCCTCCGCTCGACGGCGTTTGGGCCTCGGCGCCTTACTTTCATAACGGGGCCGCGCCGACGCTTAACGCGGTGATGAATCCCACCGAGAGGCCCAAGGTCTGGAAACGCACCGAAGATGGCTACGACCAGGTGAACGTCGGCCTCGAAGTGGAGGTGTTCGATGCCGTCCCCGAGGGGCTCTCGCCGCGCCACCGCCGCATGTACTACGATACCTCGCACGTTGGCAATAGTGCCCAGGGGCACCCTTACCCCGATCAACTCAATGCCCAAGAGAAGCGCGCGGTCATCGAGTATCTGAAAACGCTCTAACAAGGTGCTGGCGGCGACGTTCTGACGAGATTTTCACGCGTGTCTCCGGCGCAGGGGGAAGGTCCGGCATGGCAGTCGATCACGATCTCTCTCCCTTCGCGCCCAGCGAATGGGCCAAGAAGGACTACACCGAGCGCGTCCGCACGGCGTCGCAAGTCTATCTCGCGCGCGGCCTGGGCTACCGACTGCGCGATTACGGTTTCCACGCCGCCAAGGTCGTGCTCTTCGTCGCCGGCTGGATGTTCTTCTGCCGCTGGACACCGGGGCTCGGCACGCTGGCCAACTTCACGCAGTGGATCTTCGAGCCGACAGCTTTTCAAAAAGCGATCCTCTGGGCCAGCCTGGTCGAAGTCACCGGCTTCGGCTGCATGAGTGGTCCGCTCGGGCTGAAGGTCTGGCCTCCCTTTACGGCCTGCCTCCATTTTCTCCGGCCGGGCACGACCAAGCTGGCTCCCTTTCCCCGCCTGCCCCTCTTCGGTGGCACGACGCGAAGCATCTGGGACGCGAGCCTCTACGCCGGGCTGGTGATCGCGCTCGTCGTATGCCTGCTGCAGGAGCACGTGGAAAGTTCCTACTTGCTGGCCGTGGTCGTTCTCTTCGTGCTGGCCGGCCTGGGTGACAAAACGATCTGGCTCGCCGGTCGCGTCGAGCAGCACTTCGCGATGATTCTTTGCTTTCTGTTCGCCGGCAACTGGATTGCGGGGGTCAAGTGGGTGCAACTGGCCATCTGGTTCTGGGCCGGCGTGTCGAAGCTGACGCCGGCCTTTCCCTACGTCGTCTCGATCATGGCCGCGAACAACTCGTTGGTGAAAAGCCAGCACATGCGCCAACGTATGTTCGTCGATCCCCCCGACGAACTGGGCCCCTCGCGCGTGGCGCGCACGATGGCGTTCCTCGGTGGATTCCTCGAGTTTGCCACCCCCATCACCTTGCTCTTCGTCACGCACGAGGGGCCCCTGCTCTATCTCGGGCTGACGTTTGCTCTCATGCTGCACGGATTCATCCTCAGCAATCTCCCCATCGCGGCGGTCTTCGAGTGGAATGTGCTCAACATCTACGCGGCCTTTTTTCTCTTTGCCGGCCATCCCGAGGTGAGTCTGTTCGACATCGGGTCGGTCCCGCTGACGATCTATCTGCTGGTGGCGCTGGTGGTGTTACCGCTGGCGGGCAATCTGTTTCCCGCCTGGGTCTCGTTCCTGGTTTCGATGCGCTATTACGCGGGCAACTGGGCCTGGAACGCGTGGCTGTTTCGCGACGAGAGTTACCACAAGCTCGAGCGGCTGAAACGCGCCGCCCCCTTGTTGCTCGAACAGCAGTCTCGAGCGCTGCCCCCCGATGAAGCTGTGCGGGCCGACGCCACGCTGCTGGCGTTTCGCGCGTTGCACCTGCAGGGACGCGCCTTGGGACAACTGCTCCCACAAGCGATCGGCCCCCTCCCCTTTCAACGCTTCACCTACGCCGATGGCGAAACGGTGGCCGGCTCGGTGCTCGGTTGGAATTTCGGAGAAGGCCACCTGGCCGATGAAAGGCTCTTGGCGGCGATTCAAGAACAGTGCGGCTTCGAAGAGGGAGAGTTGCGCGTCATCTGCGTCGAAGCGCAGCCGCTCTTCGGTTCGACGCTGCATTGGCGCATCAACGACGCCAAACGTGGCCTGCTCTCGGAAGGCTACCTCTCGATTCACGACCTCGCCGAGCGAAAGCCCTGGGATTGCGGCCCCGTCGCGGCCAACGATCGAGGCGCGTATGGGTGACACCGATGCGGTGGTGATCGGCTCCGGGCCCAACGGGTTGGCCGCCGCGGTCGCCCTAGCGCAGCAGGGGGCATCCGTCCTGGTGCTCGAACGTCACGACCAGGTCGGCGGCGGCACTCGCTCGGCGGAACTCACCCTGCCGGGCTTCATACACGATGTCTGCTCGGCGGTTCATCCGATGGGCATCCTCTCTCCTTTCTTTCGCCAACTCCCGCTGGATCAACAGGGTCTCACTTGGATTCGCCCCGCGGTCTCCGTGGCGCATCCTCTCGATGACGAACCGGCGGTCATCTTGCGACGCAGCGTCGACGATACCGCGCGTGAGCTGGGTCCGGATGCGGCCAGTTATCGATGCTTGATCGAGCCGCTGTTGCGCAATCCCAGCGGTCTGCTCAGTGACGCGCTCGCACCGCTCGGCATCCCGCGGCATCCGATCGTCCTGTTGCGCTTTGGCTGGCGCGGCATGCGCACGGCGAACCACTTGGCACGTCAATTCGAGGGCACGCGGGCTCGCGCTCTCTTCGCCGGCTGCGCGGGACACTCGATCCTCCCCTTCGATCGGCTACCATCGGCCGCCATCGGCTTGATGTTCCTCTTGACCGGACATTGCGAAGACTGGCCCGTCGCGGCAGGCGGTTCGCAGTCGATTGCCGATGCGCTCGCAAGCCTGCTGGTTTCACTGGGGGGCCGCATCGAGACGAGTCGCGACGTGCGCTCCGCGGCCGATCTTCCGCCGGCCAAGGTGTGGCTCTTCGATACCGATCCGCATCAACTGGCGGCCCTTGCTCACGACGTCCTGCCGGCCGGCTATGTGCGACGATTGCAGCGTTATCGCTACGGCCCCGGTGTCTTCAAGCTCGATTGGGCGCTGCGCCGTTCCATCCCCTGGCGCGATCCTCAATGCCTGCTCGCGTCGACCGTCCACCTGGGAGGCACGTACGAAGAGATCGCCGCGGGCGAGGCCGCCGTCTGGCAGGGACAGCATCCCGAGCGGCCGTATGTCCTGGTGTGTCAGCAGAGCGAATTCGATCCCCAGCGTGCCCCGCCCGGTCAGCACACCGGCTATGCCTATTGCCACGTTCCACCCCATTCGGACGTCGACATGACCGAGGCGATCGAACGGCAGATCGAGCGCTTCGCGCCGGGCTTTCGCGATTGCATCCTTGCGCGACACGTCACGACCTGCGCCGATCTGGAACGTTACAACCCGAACTATGTCGGCGGCGCCATCGCCGGTGGCGCCGCCGATGTGTACCAGGCTTTCACCAGGCCCGTCGCGCGAATGAATCCCTACACCACGCCGAACCCACGGGTCTTCATCTGTTCGGCGTCCACACCGCCGGGGGGTGGTGTACACGGCATGTGCGGCTACCACGCCGCGCAAGCCGCGATGAAAAAGCTCGCCAGATATCGCGTCTCGAAGCTGCACTCGTAAGACATGGGGCGGAAAGTCGCCCGTCGTGTGCGGACGCGCAACCCTCGTAAGTCTTCCTCCTGCTCCGCCGGTCGGCCGGCAGAAATACCAGGTTGGTCTTGCAGCGATCAGCCTGCTTTCCTAGATACCGATTCATCCGCGTGGCTGCCGCGCGGCAGAATCGAGAATTTCTCGATTCTCGTACCGCAGAGTTGGCGCATTTCGCGGTTTTTGGCCCTATTTTCCGTGCATAGAGCTAGGCAGGCTGCGTACTATAGGGACGACCACAGCGGCCACGGGGCTACCGGCCGAAGAACTTTTGGGGGGAGATTCGATCATGTGGAATTTGCTGGCATCCGCCTTCACTCACGGGACCGCATCCCGAGTTGCTCGGTCTCGCTCCGCCCGACGTTACTCGCGAGAAATGCCGCGTCGCCGCCTCTCGGTCCTTGGTGGCGAACCACTCGAACAGCGCCGCCTGCTTGCGCTGACGCCCGTTCAGTTCGATCAAACGCTCGACATCGAGGTCGTGGGAGACCGGCTCTATTTCTCGAGCGCCTATGAGTTCATTGACAATACGCCGGGCAATACCGGCGTCGAGTTGTGGGTCTCCGACGGCACCACGAATGGCACTCGGTTGGTGAAGGATATTCGCCCCGGACTCGCCAGCTCTTCTCCCGAGAACCTGACGAACGTCAACGGCACGCTCTTCTTCACGGCGCGTACCGATAGCTTCGGGGTCGAGCTCTGGAAGACCGA
The DNA here is from genome assembly GCA_019636335.1 of Pirellulales bacterium. Lineage (NCBI taxonomy): Bacteria > Pseudomonadati > Planctomycetota > Planctomycetia > Pirellulales > Pirellulales bacterium. The sequence goes on along the minus strand of JAHBXR010000026.1, from coordinate 21,623 downwards.
CGGCACCACGGCCGGCACCGTGCTGGTCAAGGACACGAGCCCCGGAACGAACTCGGGCGATATCGGCGAATTGGCCAACGTCAACGGATTGCTCTTCTTCCGGGCACGAGGGCCGAATGGAACGAATGCGGCCTGGGTCAGCGATGGCACGACCGCAGGAACGGTGATGCTGCGCGAGTTCTACGCCGGCGAGACGCGTCGCACGCTCGGCCCCTTCGTCGAAATGAACGGCGCCGCATTCTTCGCCGCGGAAACGGCCGCCGAGGGAGTCGAGCTCTGGAAGAGCGACGGCACCATCGGTGGCACGGTGATCGTCAAAGATCTCAACCCCGGCAGTGCCAATGGACTGGCGGTCAACTACACGAACGTCAATGGCACGCTGTTCTTCAGTGGCTGGGATGGAACCAACGGAGTCGAGCTCTGGAAGACCGATGGCACGGGCACAGGCACGGTGCTGGTCAAGGATATTCAAAGTGGCAACGGAAGCAGCAATCCTAGTAATCTGGTCAATCTGAATGGCGTGCTCTATTTCGGCGCCTTGTTCGGATCACCCGGAGCAACCAACCGCCTTTGGCAGTCCGACGGTACCTCGGCCGGCACCGTCATGGTCAAGCAGGTCAGCACCAGCAACATGACCAATGTCGGGGGAACCCTCTATTTCCGCTCCAATGGGCTGTCGAGTAGCGACGGTACGACTGCCGGCACGAACGTGGTTACCTCGTCGATCACCCCGAATCTGCCACTGAATTTCCAAGGACCAACATTCGTCGGCGCCGCAAACCTGGTCTTCTTCCCGGCAACCGAGCCGAACCGAGGGACTGCACTTTACAAGACCGACAACACGCTTGCCGGCACGGGGCAGGTCGCGTTCGATACCGGCATTCCCTCGAATCTGACGGCCTTTGACGATCTGCTCTACTTCAGGGCCGAGAACGATCAGCGTTTGCTGCGCACCGATGGCAACACCACGATACGTTTCCAAGGGCTCAACCCTGCCGATACGAACGGCGTGCCCGTCTCTCCCTTCCCCTATGCCGACTCGTTCACCCGCCCCGACAGCAGCTCGCTCTCGGGACCGTGGCTCGAGCAGCTCGGCGACTTGCGCATCGCCAACAATCGTCTCGAATTGGCGGCGAACGCCGAAGCGGTCGCTTCCCTGAATGGCCTGTTTCAGACCGATATCTCGGTCCGCGTGGATTATGATCTCACCGGCGACGACGTAGGTCGTAGCGTCGGCGTGCTCGCGCGCTACACCGGCCTGGGCGATGCCAATACGTACATGGCCCGAGTGATTCGTGATTCGAGCAATACGTTCAGTGCGCAAATCTGGGTGAATCTGAACGGCGTTTACACCCCCTTGGCCAGCGTGCCCACGAGCGCAAGCGCCGGCGCGTTGCAGTTCGACGTCGTCGGCGATCGTCTGTCCCTCTCGGTCGATGGCGTGCTCCTCGCCAGCGTTACGAATACCAGCATTACCGGCGCGGGCTCCGCCGGCGTGCGGATGACGGGGGGCCGGGTCGACAACTTCCTGGTGACGGCGCCGACGGTCATTCCCCCCGTCAACGTCACGCTCCCCTTCACGGACAACTTCAATCGAGCGAATAATCCCCACCTTGGCGCCGAGTGGACCGAACGGCTGGGCGACTTGCGCATCTTCAACAATCAGCTCGTGCAACAACTGAATGCGGTCAGCATCACCACGCTCAACGGTCCGTCGGTGGCGAATGTCGATGTACAGGCCTTCATCGATCTGACCACCCTGGCGGACACCGGCAGCAGCATCGGCCTCTTGGCGCGTTACTCCGGTCCAGGCGATTCGAACGGCTACATGGCGCGCCTCTTCCGCAGCAGCGGGGCTCAATACTTCGTGCAGATCTGGCGCAATGCCGGCTCGGGCTGGGAATTCCTCGACCAGAATCCTGTCGGCAGCGGCGCCGGTTCACTGCGATTCCTACTCAGTGGCACCACGCTCGAGGCCTACTGGGACAACGTGCTGACCGTCAGCGTCACCGATAGCGCCATCGCCGGCGCAGGCCAAATCGGTATTCGCCATGCCGGCGGCGCGCTCGACAACTTCGCCGCCGCCTAGGGCTCTGTCAAAGCCAGAAGTTCGGGTTCCCCAGCCGGGTGGCACCGACGATGGTGCGGCGCGACCCTGCGCACGACAACACACTCGAGTCGCACCGTCGTCGGTGTTGCGCAGCAACACGAGGGTCGATCGGGCAGGCACCTTTCAGCAGCGCAGCCTCGCCACAACGTCGGTCTGGTCGAAACGAACCTCTGGTCGCTGCGCGACACCGACGAGCTTCCGACTCGAGCGAGATAAGTTTCACGCCTGCTGCGGAAACTCGTCGGTGCTACCCTCCTAGAACAGCGTCAACCCCTTTTTTCTGGTTCCCAAGTTCCACACGCTCGCGATGCGAGGACCAGGCACTAGCGGGAGCGGTCCACGCCTGAAATAGATTGACGGTCGTTCGCCGCGCCGCTAAAAGATGTATAAGTGATATATGTTTTACCTTTTTTGCCGAGCGCCCCATGCGGTTGACCACGCAGACCGATTACTCGCTCCGCACGTTGATGTACCTCACCGCCCGCTCGAGGCGCGCCACCATCGCCGAGGTGGCCGAGCTGTTCGGCATCTCGACGCATCACGTGGCCAAGGTGGCCAATGTCCTGGCGCGGCTCGGATACATCCGCAGCATGCGTGGGATCGGGGGGGGCATCGAACTGGCACGCTCCCCCGAAGAAATTCGCATCGGCGAGGTCATTCAGGCCATCGAAGGAAACACGCATCTTCTGGAGTGCGTCGGCACGGACGACGTCTGTGCCATTCAATCCTTCTGCAAGTTGAAAGACACCCTCGCCACGGCCGAACGCCTGCAATTGCAGTACCTCAACACCGTCACGCTGCGCGACGTGACTCCCACCAGGCGGCAACTCAACCAGCTAGAACAGATTTGACTTCGATCGGCGCCGTGTCGCACGAGAGGGCCCCATCCGTCTCGAAGGAAACACACCCCATGGCGAAGAAACTTCCCGAGATTCAGTTAATTCGAGCCTACGACGCCGGCCAGCAAGACTGCGGCTATCGCGTGCTGGTCGATCGACTCTGGCCGCGTGGTCTCTCGAAAGAGGAGTTGCACCTCGACGAATGGGCCAAAGAGGTGGCCCCCAGCACCGAGCTGCGCCAATGGTTCGGCCACCGCCCCGAGCGCTGGCAGGAATTTCGCCGGCGCTACCGGCAGGAGCTGCGCGAGCGACCGGAACCGATCGATCATCTCGTGCAATTGTCGAAACGACGCCGCGTGGCGCTCCTCTACGGCGCTCGCGACACCGAGCACAACCATGCGATCGTGCTGTGCGAGCTGCTCGAGTCCAAACGTTCTGCGCGCAAAGGGTCCCGATGAACTGGCTGCCGTGGCATACTTGTTTGCTGGCGATCGTCGGCGTGGCTCTTTGGGGGTCGCCCTCGTCGGGGGCCGATGAGTACGAGGCGCCGCCGATCGAGTACAGCCTCGGCACGCCCGACAACCGCATCTCGCAACTGCAAGGGGCCCTCGAACGTCGCGAGACGTCGCTCGAGCACGAACCCGAGCTCGGCTACTTGCGCGATCTTCTACGGAAGCTCGAAATCCGCGAAGACTCGCAGATGCTCGTCTTTTCCAAGTCGAGCATGCAGCGGAATCGTATCTCGCCCCACACGCCGCGCGCCCTGTACTTCAACGACGACAGCTACCTCGGTTACTGCCGCGGTGGCGAGGTGATCGAGCTCGCCGTGGCCGATCCCCAGCTTGGAGCGGTCTTCTATACCCTCGAGCAGACAAAGCAGGAGGTGCCCGTGATCGAGCGCCAAACGCACCAGTGCCTGCAATGTCACGGCGGCTCGCAGACCGACAACATTCCCGGGCTGCTCGTCCGCTCGATGATCGTGGGGCCCAGCGGTCTGCCGATTCTGTCCGAAGGGAGCCACTTCGTCGATCCGACGACCCCCCTCGCAGATCGCTGGGGAGGCTGGTACGTCTCGGGCACGCATGGTACGCAAACGCATTTGGGAAACTTCATCCTTCGCAGCCGGGACGAGAAACGCCCCTGGAATAACTCGCAAGGCCTGAATGTAACCGACCTCGGCGATCGATTCGCCGCCGAGCACTATCTGAACGCGCACAGCGACCTCGTCGCGCTCATGGTATTCGAACATCAAACGCACGTTCACAATTTGATTACCAAGGCCAACTTCACCACGCGCCAGGCGCTCGAGTACGAGCAGGTGTTCAACAAGGCGCTAGGAGAGCCCGCCAGCCACCGCCTCGACAGCACGACACGGCGCATCGCCCATGCCGGCGACAAGCTCCTCGAAGGCTTGCTCATGGTAGATGAAGCAAAATTCTCGAGTCCGCTGGCGGGCACGAGCACCTTTGCCCAGACGTTCGCCCGCCCAGGCCCGCGCGACGCGCAAGGGCGATCGCTCCGCGATCTGGATCTACAGCAGCGAATGTTCAAATACCCTTGCAGCTATCTCATCTATTCAGAAGATTTCGACGCCTTGCCTTCGGAGATGATGGTCTATCTGCGCACGCGGTTGGGCGAGATCCTCGCCGGTCGCGGCGGCGAGCGGTTCTCCCACCTCACGCCTCAAGATCGCGCCGCGATCCGCGAGATCCTGCAAGACACCAAGCCAGCGTTGCTCGAGGCTCTCTAACGCGCGGATTGCAACTCGCACAGTCCGACGTCAGCCCTCGTTGGGACCGATCAGGCGCCGCGCGGAATCGGCTTCCACGTGTTGCTCGATGCGGCGACGAAGCGTCGCCCGCCAGTTGGCGGATAAGGCTGATATCGCCCCCAATTGTGCTGCCGCGTCGAAGTCGTGCTTGTCCGTGTGCATCACGTGGTTGGCTCGTTCCACGGTCCACGCCGGGTGCGATCGCTCGAGCAAGACGAGCGGCATCTCGGCCTGCACAAAGCCTTCTTCCAGCACGCGAAAGTACCAGCCCGTCCGTCCCGACTGCTGCACTTCATGTGCCAGCGGCTTGATGCGCCAGCGACGGGCCAACTTCCAGCAGGGCTGGCGAGGCTGCGACACCTGCACCACAACCTCCTGCCCCACGCGCCACACATCGCCGATGCAGACGTCGGCCTCGGTCAAATTCGCTACGGTAAAGTTCTCGCCGAATGCTCCGAACGGGAAAGCCGGCACGGCAAGTGTCTGGCGCCACGCTGGATAGTGATCGGCCGAATACGCCAGCACCGCCTTGTCGGGTCCCCCATGATGGACGAGGTCGGCTTGTCCGTCTCCCGCCAGGTTCGTGCGACCGAGAAACACGGGACCGGTCACTGCTTCCTTGAAGAAGCCCGTCGTCCAGCGACGGTCCAACGGGTCAGCGGCTCCTGCGCCCCCGTATTCTTGCGGCAAACCCACCTGAATCGAACGTAGAACGGCAACCGTCATGCCAGCAGGATCGTGAGCAAGATCGAGGCATCCTCCAGACAGTTTACCGCGTGAAGTTCGCCGGCGTTCAGGTAAAGGAGCTGTCCGGCGGTAAGTTCTTGCGTCTTGCCCTGCGCCGTGAAGGCCACTTTCCCCTCCAGGCATTGGACGGTGATCTCCCCCGGCGCCCGATGGGCGGCAATCTCCTTGCCCTTGCTCATGACCAAACGTACGACCTCGAGCCGCGCCGTCTTGATCAGCGTGGTGGTCATTGCCCTGTCCAGCGAGGCCCCTAAGGGACGCACCTCGATCACTTCACCCGGTTGTGCATGTGGAATCGCCATCGTACGGCCCTCCCTTGTGTGAGAAATTAACCCCCTGCCCCTTCCGCTTCTGCGTCGAGCAAACGTTGCAATCGCGCGAGTACGAACGGTGCGTCGAGCCCCCGTTCGCGGCAGGCACCAGCCAACGACTTGCCCCCGCAGGTATAGTCGATCCCCAACTCCTGAAACACGAGCAACGCCCCCGGGCATTCGATCACCCAATCGGGCACCGCCGTGTCGAGATCGCATTTCGAGGCGGTCATGCATTCGCCTTTCGAAACGAGTGCCCCGACTTCAAGCCGGCGACAAAGCAGACCAGTGCTACCGCCCCCAGGAAGAACACCGTATCTCCCAACACGCGCATCCAGCGCAGATTCTGCATCACCGGCGTCTGCATGAATTCGGCACTGCGCGCGTACCAGTAGCCATGCTCGACCGAGGCCCAGGTCTGCAGCAGTCCGACGGGCAGTAGGCTCAGCACGCACATGGCCATCAGCCCACCATTCAGCGCCCAGAAAGCGAACTTCAGCAGTCCGTCTCGCCATTCTCGGCCCGGAAGGAGTGCCCGCAGGCAGACCAGCATCAAACCGATGCCCAGCATGCCGTAGACGCCAAACAACGCCGCATGACCGTGTACCGGTGTGGTGTTGAGGCCCTGCATGTAGTAGAGCGCGAAGGGTGGATTGATCATGAAGCCGAACAATCCCGCGCCGATCATATTCCAGAATGCGACGGAGATAAAGAAATAGATCGGCCACTTGTATTGCTGCACCCAGGGAGTGAGGCGCGAGCGGCGCAAGTCTTCCATGGCTTCGAAGCCGACGAGCGTGAGAGGCACGACTTCGAGGGCGCTGAACACCGCGCCCCAGGCAAGCGCCACGGTCGGGGTGCCGGAGAAGTACAGATGATGGCACGTGCCGATGATGCCGCCAGAGAGAAAGATCGTCGCCGAGAGGAGCGCGGCCGCCGCGGCGATCCCCGGACGAATCAGCCCCAGCCGCATGAAGAAGAAGGCAATCACGGTCGTGGCGAAGACCTCGAAGAACCCTTCTACCCACAGGTGGACAACCCACCAGCGCCAGTATTCGACGATGGAGAGATGCGAATGCTGCCCCCAGGTGAGCCCCGCCCCGTAGAAGAGGGCGATCGCCGCGCTCGCCACGGCGAGCAGCGTGACCAGTTGCTTTTGCTCCCCCGGCCGGCGCAATGCCGGCAGCAATACCCGCACCATCAGCACCAACCAGAGCAACAAGCCCACGAACAGCGCGATCTGCCACGCACGGCCAAGATCGACATATTCGTATCCCTGGTGCCCGAGATAAAACGACACCCGATCGGAAAGATGATTCTGCACGCTCAGCCACTGGCCGGTCAACGATCCTACCACGACGACGAGCAGCGCGAGAAAGAGCAGATTGACGCCGAAGCGTTGTCCCTTGGGCTCGAATTCGCTGACCAGCGGCCCGATGAACAAACCGGCGGCCAGCCAGGCCGTGGCGATCCAGAACAAGCCGGCCTGCACGTGCCAGGTGCGCGTCACGCTGTAGGGGAGCCATTTCGAGAGTGGGATGCCGTACAGGCCATCTCCTTCCACGCCGTAGTGCGCGGTGATGACCCCCAATAGCATCTGCACCAGGATCAAGGCCGCCACGACCCAGAAGTACTTGATCGTGGCACGTTGCGACGGCGTCGCCACCCATTCGCCCAACGGATCGGCGTCGGGCAGCGGCATCGCTTCCTCCTCTCGGTTACGCGCCGCGTGCCACCAGACCATCGCCGAGATGCCAGCCAGCAGCATGATGATGCTCACGCCGGTCCAGACGACCGTCTCGCCGGTCGGGCGATTCCCCACCAACGGCTCGTGGGGCCAATTGTGGGTATAGCTGATCGAAGATTCCGGCCGATTCGTGGTGGCCGCCCAGGCCGTCCAGAAAAAGTACGCCGCCAACTTCTGCAAGCGCGCGGGATCGGTGACGGCGCCTTGGGGAATTGCATACTCGGACCTGCCATTCGCGAAGACATCGGAGTAATGCTCGAGATTCGACTGAAAGGCCTCCGCGCGCAGAGGAGAAATCGTGATCGCGTTCGTCGCCGGATCGTAGGTATTGGTTCGAATCTCCTCGGTGAGCCTCCCCTGGAGCTGCGCCTGCTGCTCTTCGCCGAGCTGCGCATAATCGGCGCCAAACTCCATCGTCCCCCATCGATCGAGCACGAACACGGCCTCGCGATGCAGCCAATCGGCGGTCCAGTCGGGGGCGACATAGCTGCCGTGCCCCCAGATCGAACCGACCTCCATCCCCCCCAGCGTCTGCCAGACATTCTGTCCGGCCTGGATCTCCCCCGTGTCGATGACCACCTGGCCATCGCTCGAGAGCACCTTCGCCGGCAGCGGCGGCATCTCCTGGTAGATCCTCGTGCCGATCCACCCCAGCACGAGAAACGAAAGTCCCATGACGAGGGTAAACGCGATCCAGAGTCGTCGCATAGCATGATCTCCGCCTGAAGTTCGTTGCTACGTCGCCGATCGTCCCTTGGTCTTGTGCAACAGGGGGCAATCGACGCTTGGTTCGTTCGCTCGGCAACGCTTCACGATCCTGCCGAGCGAACGTTTCATTTGCTGCAGATGACGCACCTTGCTTTCGATGTCCGCCATCTTCGCCTCGGCGCGCTGCCGGATATGATTGCAGCTCGAATGCGCGGACGAGAGTTCCAGCAGTTCGCGAATCTCGGCCAGCGTGAAACCGAGATCCTTCGCCTGCCGGATATACTTCAGCCGCTCGACCGTGGTCTCGTCGTATTGTCGGTAACCCGAGGGGCGACGTTCCGGCTCGAGCAGCAGGCCTTCCCGTTCGTAATAGCGAATCGTCTCGACGCTTGTGCCCGAGAGCCTGGCGATCTCGCCGATTTTCATGGGTTTCATGGCTTTGTTCTCCGCGCGGTCGCGCCATCATACAGTCTGGAGTATGCTACAGAGTCAAGGCTGGACATGCTCCTTCCTGCGGGTGGCGCCCATCGCCTGGCGGCGATTCTTCTTGCCATCTTTGCCGCGGATTGGATAATGAGGGCGCTTGTCTCATTTCTGCGACTCGTCGATTCCGATGGTGGCCGGGCGCTGTTTCGTAGCGTTGCTGGGTGCCGCGTTTTATCGGGCGTCTAAAGTAGCGCGCCGCTGCGCAACGCAATCTGCTCCTCGCGTCCGCCATCGTATCGAGGCACGACGTCGCCTGTCTGCGGAACAGACGAAGGGGAGATGGTCATGGAGAAGCGGCAAGAATCGCTCGCCGCGCCCTCGGACGGGACGCAAGGCCCAATCCGCGGCACGCTGCCTTCCGGGCCAGGGCCAACGGCGGCATGCAGCCCTCTGCGCTGGCTCTACGTTCACAATCCGTTCTATGCGATCAGCGCAGCGCTCGTATTCGCTGGATTGCGCGCCTCGTTCGACACGACGGGCGCCTCGTTTGAAACCGGATTGTTGCTGGCCTCGCTGGCCGCGTACACGGTGCTGCTGGCCGCAACGGCCCTGCTGATCGTGCGTTGGGGGCAAGTCTGGGAAGACGCCCGCAGCCTGTTGTTGCTCGTCGTGATCGGCCTGCTGGCCATGTCGGTCACGTTCGACGATGTGCTGGCGAGAAACCCCCGACTGGGATTCGCCTACAACCTGCTGGGATGGATCTTTGCCATCGTGGTCAGCGAAGCGCTGCTCCATGGTCTGCGGATTCGCTTGAGCTTGCTCTATCGACTGCCGTACTACATGCTCCTCTCGCTGTTCTTCTTCTATCCGCCCCTTCTCGTCACTTGGCTTGCGGACCCCAACAGCAGATCTCTCGAATTCGGCCTGTTCGGCTTTGCGCCGGCGATGTCACTGGCTTTCCTGTTGTTGCTGCCCGCCGTTCGACGCGGCGCCGCTGCCGTGCGCGAGAACGGCACCCCTTGGCCCTGGCCGTGGTTTCCCTGGACCTTGTTCGGAGTCTTGGGCTTCTGTGCCTGCGTCCGCGCGTACTACCTGTGCGTTTCGCTGCACTTTGTGCCGGGGAACCAACTCATCTTCGGCCCCTGGTTCCTCGTGCCTCTGTTGCTGGCGCTGACGATCCTCGTGCTCGAAGGCGCGATCGTCTCGCGCCGCAAAGGGCTCGAGTATCTCGCGTATGCGCTGCCGGTGCTGGCCGTGGCGATTGCCTTCTATCCCCTGCGTCCCGATACGCTTGCTGGCATTTTCTATCACGACGCTGCCACGCGACTGCACGGCACGCCCGCCTTCTGGACACTCGCCGCGGCAACGGCGTTGTACGCCTACGCGGCACTTCGTGGCGGTGGATTTGCCACGACGGCCCTGACGGGATCGTTGCTGGCCTGGTCGTTGATCGGCCCAAGCACTTCCGATCTGGAATCACTAACCGTTCCGCAGGGGTGGCCCCTACTGCTGGCCGCGACCGTTCAAGCCTTCCAAGGCTATCGTCAACGAGATGCGCTGCACTGGTTGGCATTTGCGGCCCTCGTCACGCTGGGGCTGTCGCTGGAGTTTTCGGACTCGTCCCTGGCACGATATGGAATCTTCGTGCCGCTGAATCTGGCCTTGGCGCTTGTCTTGGTTCTGGCCGGACTCGTGCGCGGCCCGGCGAGAAAGCCGCTCTATGGGGCGGCAGCAGTGCTCGCCCTGGCAAGTTGCTGGTCGGCCTTATCGCAGTCCCCACTGCTGATCGGCGATCTGCCCGCGTGGCTGGCCAACACAATCCCGCTCGTGGTGGCGGTGCTCGCCCTGGCCTTCGGTCAACTCGTCCGAGAGCGCGTGTGGACCGTCGCCGGGGGCCTTGCGGCGGCGAGTTGCCTGCTCGTCTTCGGCGCACGCGCGTACGACAACGCACGCTATGAGATTGTCGGCCTGGACCGCATTCTGTTGGGCCTGACCTTCTTCCTGCTCGCGGCCGGCATCAGCGTATGGAAGGCACGCTGGGCCAGAGAACCGTAATCGCCGTCCTCAACAAGCTGCATGCGAGTGAATCGAAAGCAACAAAAAGCACTCAGGCCGTGATGCCCTTGGTCAGTGCCATGAAGGCCGTTTCCAGGTTCAACTCGTCTTCTTTGAAGAGCGTGAGCTTATGCCCGGCCTGGATCAGCAGCGTGGGCAGCTCGCTGTAATCGGTCACGCCGTCGGCCAGCGTGGCCACGATCATCTTTTCTTGCAGGTCGACTTTCTCGACCGAGGCGTGCCCCTCGAGCAGCTTGGCGGCAGCCGCCAGATCCCCCGCCACGGCCACGTTGAGCACCACCTGGCGGCGAACCTGCTTCATCACGTCGGCCACGTCCGAGTTGATGATCAGCTCGCCACGCTCGATGATCCCCACCTTGTTACAGATGTCGGCCAGCTCGGGCAGGATGTGGCTGCTGATCATGATGGTCTTCCCCATGTGACGCAGCTCTTTGAGCAGCCCGCGGATCTCGATGCGTGCGCGCGGGTCGAGCCCGCTCGCCGGCTCGTCGAGCAAGAGCACCTGCGGATCGTGCAGCAGCACGCGGGCCAGGCCCAACCGTTGCGTCATCCCACGCGAGAGGCTCGTCACGTAGGCATCGCGCTTGTAGGTCAAGTCGACCAGTTCGAGCACCTCGTCGCAGATCTTGCGCCGCGCCGCCCCCTTGATGCGATAGGCCGCCGCGAAGAACTCGAGATATTCGATCACCTTCATGTCGTCGTACACGCCGAAGAAGTCGGGCATGTAGCCGATCAGGCGGCGGATCTCCTTCGGCTTCGTGTAGATCGAGAAGCCGCAGACGTACGCCTCGCCCCAGGTCGGGTTCAAGAGCGTGGCCAGGATGCGCATCGTCGTCGTCTTGCCGGCGCCGTTGGGGCCGATGAAGCCGAAGACATCTCCCTTGTCGAGCTTCAACTGCAGATTCTTGATGGCGTACAGATCGCCGTAGGTTTTCGTCAGGTCGCGAGTTTCGATCACGGTGCTGGCTTTCTTCGAGCAGTTGTCGGCGGTACTTGTCGCTGTCGCGTCGGGGTGTGCTGTGGTGCGTCGCACCCTGTCGAGCAAACAAGGGATGCACAGCTTCATGTCTGCGTCGTTATTCATCCTCGACGGGCAGCAGGAACCGATAGAGAACCCAATGTTTGTCGTGTGGGCCGCGGATGACCTCGCCGTCGAGCAGCAAGTTGGCCGCGGCCGCTGGTGCATCACCCGTGGGCTCGACCCGCCCGACAAGAATCGCCCGGCGGAAGCCGGGGCGCAGATTTCGGCTCAGATCGAGCCGATGCTCATATTGATTCACCATGCCCAACTTCGCGTCGCCCCCCGCGGCCTTGAAGAAGAGCATGCGCAAGACCAATTCGGGGGCGTTTATTTCAAACACTCCCGGCGTCAAGGTGACGTTCAAACCGGTGGCATTCGGTTCGGCCGGCGTGCGATCGCCTTGCGAGAGCCAACGCTCGAGCCGGATGCGTCGTTGGGCCAGATCGGACAAATCGATCTCGTCTCCCGGCCGGCCTTCCTCGGCCGCGACCAGCTTGCCAATGGGGTAAGCCCAAATGTCGTGGGCGATCACGCAATCGGTCAGCGACATCTTCAAGCGGCTGCGGATCGTGCCGGCCAGCACGTCGCTATTCTCGTACCGTAACGAAGATTCGATGACCTGCTGTCCCACTTCGTCGGTCAGGTTCCACTGCGATGTGAAGCTCTTGGTCGACCACACCTGGATCGGCACGCCCAACATTTCGTCCAGTTGAGGAGCGAACGCATAAGGACGTGCCCAGAGAGGCGGATCCCCCGCCGAGCTGTATGCCCCCCCCAGGCTCGAGCCGATCGCTCCCATCCAGGAGACCAGCTCTTCCGCTTTGTCCGTCGTCTCGCCATTCGGCAAGACGGGAGCGATCTTCACGTCGTACGAGCTCGAGGTGGGGCTGAAGACATTCCACCAACTGGTGCCGCGCATCTGGCCGGTGGCGACATCAACGTCGAGCAGATCGATCTGGTTCACCAGCAACTGATCGCCTTTCATCCAAAAGGCCAGCGCATACGCGCCCACGCTGATTGTGAGCACCATCGCGGGGAAGGTGATCCAGGTCAGTTCCATGCGTTTGAAGACGTGCCGCACCAGGAAGTAATCGACCGGCCCGATCAGCACGATATACCCGAACACGAGCATCGCCACGAACCAGAACGGCGCAATGCGCACCCCTTCGAACGCGTCGAGCACGCTGCGTAGCGCCGCCGCGATGTCGCCATACGACTGGCCCGACAGCATCGTGAGAGAGTCGTCGGCCGATTGCGGGGCGCGCGTGGGATAGCCCATCAGTCGGCTGACGAACTTGTCGCGCGCCCCCCAATTGCTGAAGGGAGCGCGATCCAGGTCGATCGCCACGAAGGTGATCTGCCCCAGGCCGTACGCGCGCCGCACGACCAGCGGAAGATCCGAGCCGGCGCTGGCCTCGACATCTCCCTCGACATGCGCGAGTCGCGGCACTTGAATGCGGCGCACCTCGTTGCGGGCATGGGGGGGGACGATCGGCGAGTTCGTATCTTCGGCATACTCCTCCAGCGGAGCGAGATTGGGCATGGGCACCATCTCGACAAACTCCCCCGGCGCGAAGCGGGCCAGCGGTGCTCCCACCGCCAGGATCTCGGGCGCCTGCGAGCCCACGAACATTAGCAGGTTGCCCCCCCGTTTGACCCACTCGTCCAGTGCCGTCACTTGCGCACTATCGGTCGCCAGCGGACGAAAGAGCGTCGCGTCGCTCGTCGACAGCACGAGCAGATCGACGCCGTCGTACCCGATCCAGCGCGAGGGCAACTGGTTCGCGCTGCGGAACGTTGCGATGGCATTCGTGCGCGGGCCATCCGCCATCCCCTGCAGACGCATGGCCGACTCGAGCCCGATGCCGGGCCCCATCATGACCATCAACAGGTCGTCCGACGCGAGCGCCATCATGGGGTGCATGGCATCTTGTTCGTAACGCGTGTCGAACGTGTGGCGTGCCACCTCGCGCCCGTTTTCGACATTCACAAGCCTGGCGGTAAAGTTGCCGTCCACGCGCCCTGGCTTCACGTTGATCGAGAGCCTGGTCTCGCGCCCCGGCACAATCACCGTCGGCTGCGTGGAAGTCACTTCGCTCGGATAGCCATCGCCATCGGCGACCGTGACCGACAGCAAAACGGTGAACGGTTCGCTACCTCCCGCGACGGTGAACTCGACGGGTGTCCAACTGGCGGTCTTGTAGCGATGCTCGATGCCCACCGAGATCGCCTTGAACTCCGGACGGTCGCTCGACTTGGCCGCTGGCGCGGAGGCCCCTCCTTGCGCCAGCACCGCCGGCGGTGTGGCAAGTGCAAGAAGCGCGAGCGCCAGCGAGAGATACACCGGCCAACACGAGAGAATTCGTGGAAAATAGATAGAACAGCTCACGGCTTCTCCGCATTGGCGCAAGTGCAAACGAACGCGCCACAACCGGGACAGCCCGAGCCGTATTTGCGTTGGACGGCCTCATTCAAATCGACGCCGACGACATTGGCGATCGTGGCGAGCCAGGCCAGCACGTCGGCGAATTCGCCCAGCCGCTCTTCGTGCGTGCCGTTACGCAGGCAGCCCGCCAACTCTCCCACCTCTTCCATCAGCCACATAAACGTGCCGTCGACTCCGCGAGCCAAATCCTTTTCGAGGTACATCTCGCGGATCAGACCCTGAAAATCGGCGATCGATATCTGCGGCGCACTCTTCGTCTCGCTCGTCATGGTTGCAAACTCTCTAGTAACGTCGCCGCGCCCGGGTAGTCGGGCTTCATCTCAATCAGCACTTCGAGAGTACTTCTCGCCTTGTCTTTCTGACCGTCCTCGACGCAGGCGTCCGCCAGCGCCATGCGCAAGCCCGGTTCTTCGGGCGAGAGTTCGACCGCGACCTCGTACTCCTCGACAGCGGCCCCATGTTTTTTCTGGGCGACCAGAGCCTCGGCCAGCATGCGATGGGCATCCACGTCCAGCACGTTGACATGTATCGCCTTCAAGGCCCAATCGGCGGCGGCCGGGTAATTCTTATCTGCCAGGGCGAGTTGAGCCAGCTTCTTGCGGTACGAGGCGTTATCCGCCTCGAGCAGCGATAGTCGCTCGAGCACCTGCGCCAGCGATTGATCGTCTCCCGTCGCAAGATAAACCCGGGCCAGTCCCTTTTGCCAGCGGGGATTCGCCGCGTCCCGTTCGGCCGCCAGCCGGTACCAGCGGGTCGCATCGGCGTGACGCCTTGCCTTGAGCAGCTCGCCGGCCAGCAAGGCCAGCGTTTCTTCCTCGGGAGACTCCGAGTCGATCGCCCCCTCGAGCGCCGCCAGAGCCTCGTCGGTGTCGCCTACCAGCAGGTGCAGCCTCGCCACGACCAGCGCCGCCGTCTGCTCGTGAGGATCGATCGCCAGGGCCGCACGCGCCAGTCGCCGAGCGTCGGGATAGCTCTCCCGATCGAGATGCGCCCGGGCCAACCGGGCCGCCGAGTGCGCGTCTTGCGGGTCGGCATCGTGCGCCTTTTGCAGTTCAGCCAACGATTGTTCTTTGGTCCGAGCGGTGGACGGCAGCGCGTCGACGATCTTTTTCACGTAGTCCGCGTAGCCCGCCTCGAAATCCTCCTGCCGCACGCCGAACGAACGCTCGAGCGCCCGGCGTGTGTCGAGATTATCGGCATACGCGGCCAACATCTTGGCCAGCGCATCGTCGCCATAGGTGGCGACCATGTATTCGGCGTAGAGCTCGGCCTGGCAATAGGCCATCTGCCAGTCGACCCCCGACTTGGGACGGATGAATCCGAGATTGATCGTATCGAGGTTGAACGTTTCGCCCTTGGGCACTCGCTCGCTGAGCATCTCGTTCCACTCCTGCTGGCGAGGATAACCCTCGTTCAGCACGGCCAGCGCCTCGGTGTACCAGTGCGGAATGTTGAAATGCGTCTGCTGCAAATTCACCACGTGGACGAACTCGTGTTCGACCACGCGCGCCCAGTTGAAGGGGGACTTGAGGGACGTGGGCGCCGTGAGGGCCACCATCTGCCCGGCGCACGCGCCGACCGTACCCACGTACGGCAAGCCCACCATGCGGGCACTGAACCACTGGTGGCCGGTGCTCTTGCGGGCATTGTTGAAGATCTCGAACAACGACTTTTCCGCGGGTTCGTAGCCCAGCGTCTGACAGAGCTTCGGATAGGCCGCTTCGAGGTGCTTCGCGATGTAGCGGGCCAGCACGCGGTCGTGCTGAGGGTCGAACTTCACGACGAAATGCTCGGTCTCGATCGTCTCGAAGCCTTCCAGGACATCGAGCACTTCCAGCATGTTCTTCGCGCGGACGTGGTAGGGATCTTCGGCGAACGAGGCTTCGAGCAACTCGCGCGCTTCCGCCTCACGCCCCATGCGCATGTACATGAGTCCCAGGGCCGAGCGCGCGTACAGCAACTGTGGCATCTGCTCGATCGCCGCGCGATAGAAGCGTTCGGCCGAGGGAAATTTCATCCGTTCGCCCAGGGCCGTGGCCAACGTGTAATAAAAGATTCCCGCTCGGGCATTGTGCTGTTCCACTTCGGCGATCAACTGGCCGGCGCGAGTCTCTGCAAGATTGTCCGCCAGGCCATCGAGCAGGATGTAGCAGGCGGCCAGCCGCCCCAACGTCTCTTCCGAACGTGGGTTCAATTCCCGCACCCGTTCCAGCGTCTTGATCGCTTCATCGAAATCGAAATTCGCCATCAACAAGTCGGCACGGACCTGGTATCCCTCGACCAGCTTTGGGTTCAGCTCGATGGCGCGAGCCGTGGCCAGCCGCGCGTTTTCCATATCGAAACTCGCCAGCGCCATCCGTGCCAGCGCCGCATGTACTTCGGCCGAGCTCGGATTCAGCTTCAACGCCGCTCGAAACGACTTCGCCGCTTCGGCATCGTTGTACTTTTCGAGGAACAGCAGCCCCGTCTCGTAATGCGCGGGCCAGTATCCGGGCTCGGCGACGAGAATGGCGGGATAGAAGTCGTTGACCAGCGTATCGAATTGCCTGGTCAAGCGATTCCAGCGCACATGCTCGGCGACGGCGCGGCCGATGAGCCGCAAGTCATCGGCCGCGGCGATGTCTTGCTGGTTGTAGTAGTCGAAGAACCACCGATACGCCGTGGCGGCTTCCTCGAGTTGGCCAGAAGTGCGTAACAACTCCGCATCGACCCAGCGGGCAGCGACGGAGTTGTCGTCCAGCTTGCGCGCGGCGGCCGACCAGCGTTTTGCCGCTTCATAATCGCCGCGTTCGTATGCCGAAAGCGCCAGCTCCGCACGTGGCTCGGCTGCGTCAACGTGCGCCTCGGTCAGCGTCTCGAGGTCCCGCTCGGCCAATTCACGTTCGCCGATGGCGATGCGGCAACGGGCAATCCCCAGTCCCGAGGCCAGCGCGTCGGTGCTGCTCGCCACCTCGAAGGCGTCGATCGCTTCGGCATACTTGCCGGCCAGTTCGAGCTGCCGGGCTTCGGACCGTGGCGAATCTTCCGCCGCTTTGGCAACGCTCCCGAGACCGACGAGCATCAGCGCAAGTGCCGCGAGCATCTGCCTCGAAAGTGTCTGTGTCATGGGGGTCCGATCCGGCGGAATCGCAAGCGAGAGTCGCGTTGCCGTCGTCGAGCGGCATCCGCAAGCGCTGCTTCACTTTACGGTAGCCGAAGGCGATACAATCCTCAAGCGAAGCGATGCCCACTCGGTGTTTGACAGCCTGCGCCGTCGAACCGTAAGATGCCCCCCTGCCCTGTCGCCAGAGTGAGCTTCAAAACGCCTCTCTTCGCGTGGCACTACGACGCTCCTTGTGCGAGCCGTGGCGGGTGCTGGCTGCCACTTGTGCCCTACTGCCGCGACGTTGCTCCTGCAACGAATTGCCGAGTCCGAAAGAACCAAGAAAGCCCCAGATGGATCCCAAGCCGCTCGTATCGTACGACGATTTCGCCAAGCTCGACCTGCGCGTCGCCAAGGTATTGGCTGCCCGCGAGCATCCCAACGCCAATAAGTTGTTGCTGCTGCAACTGCAGGTGGGCGAGGTGGAAAAGCAGATCGTGGCTGGCATCCGTGGGCACTACGAGCCCGAGAACCTGGTGGGCCGCCAGATTGTGATCGTCAACAATCTCGAGCCCGCCGTGATCCGGGGCGAAGAGTCGAACGGAATGCTCCTGGCCGCCAGCGATGCGGGGGGGGTGGTCTTGCTTCGACCCGACCGCGACTGCGAACCGGGATCCGGCATCAAGTAGCAAATAAAGATGGGTGTTTGGTCGCACGGCCGCGACCTATCAGGCTGCTGAAAAAGTCAGCAGCCTACTAGAATCGCCACTGGGTCTGCGTTTCGATGCCGACGCCGTTGTTGTCGTTGAGCGCGAGATAGTTCGTATCGCGGAAGGTCAGTTCGATCCCCAGGCGGATCGATGGGCTCACGTCCCAGATCAGGTTGGCGAAGACCGTCCGGTTCATGGCGATCTGCGTGTCGCTCAGCTCGTCGTCGACGGGATCATCGATGCCGACGCCGCCGTGCGTGTGTACGCACGGAGTGAAATAGTAATACAGCTCGAGCCAGCCCCCGGTGGCGTGTACCGATTCGCCCGTCAGCGAATTGACCGGCTGGAATACGGCCGCTCCGTAGGTGCCCAAACCCTGGCCGGAGAAGATCTCGCCGGCAAAGCCAAATCGTTCGGTCATACGCCAGCGGAAATCGCCGGCGAGGCCCCACACGTTTGCCGTCACCGAATCCGCAACGATCACCGTCCGTATCTGCCCCACGACCGTCGAAACGCCGAACTCGACCGGACGCGCTTGGACCAGCCCTACTTGCACCTCGTCCCCCAGGCCATACGCGGCGCGCAGCTCGATATTGGGCCAGCCCGCATCTTCGCCCAGCACCTGGTTGCTATAGACCGTGGCCCGCGGATCGCTGATGCCGGCGGTCAGCGTGATCTGGCGATCCTCGCTGGGGTAAAGGAATCGCTCGGCGCGAAGTTGACCGCGATACTCCCCGGCATTCCCCGAGGCGATCAGATAACTGAAGGGCAACACCGTGGGCAGCAGCGGCGCAAAGATATCCATCTGCAGGCCCGCCGCGAAACGCCAGTCTTCGTTCTTCGCCTCGCCATAGGCCTGATAGGGCAGAAATCCATAACGGTCGACGATCACCGCGTCGTTGAACAGATTCGCCGCCACAAGGCCCCCGGTCTGAAATCCAGCCACCTGCGGACCGACAAACGCCGCGAAGAGGGCCGACTGGCGCGCATGCGCGTCGAACGTCGACTGGTTGTTGCCCGAGACAGCCCCCGGAGCGAGGAAAAAGGGCACCCCCGGCGCCACCGGCCGCGCGCTGTTGTAGAGCATGTCGAGTTCGAGCCAGCCCGTGATCATCAATCGCCACGCTGGATTGATGAGATTGATGCGCGGACATTCATCGCACGGCGCGGGGCATTCCGGACACTGGCAACTCGCGCCGTGGCAACGCGGACAGTAAAGATCCCCCGCCGAACAAGAGGTACAAGTCTGCTCGTAACTGGCAGGCTGCACAGAGGACGAACCATCGAGCGGGGCCATCCCCTGCGGCCAGGGCGCGGGTGGCACCGGCGGCAAGCGCCGCAGCGTTTGCGCCGCGACTGGCGCCGCGCAGAGTGCTAGCCACAGGCCGAACACGACCACCCACATGCGCATGGCGATTCCCCCCCGAAACCTGTCCCTTCTACGGCTATTCGGACGGGGCAAATGTCAAACTTTAGCGGTTTTGCTGATTGTAGCGGCATCACCGCGACGAGGGACTGGCCCAGAGAAGTGCCGGAGAGTGACAGCCTGCTGGTTACAGGTTGGGCCTCTTGTCGAACAGGAAATGGCCGCCGCGCAATGTCCGCAAGCGTCGAAGATCGCCCACCAGTTTGCCATTCGGGACAAGTGCGAAGCGCCACCCGAACCGCGCACAGCGGCGGAAGCTCGAAGTCTGCCGCTCGCCAGCGTGACCTCTATTGCGGCGGAGGTGGCAGCGGCAGCACGTTGGCGGCCGCCGCTTCCTGGAGACGCGCGTGCCGATTGAGCATCGTCAGCGTCTCCTGAAACTCCTGCCGTTCGGCCAGCGCGCGAAATTGAGGATCGCTGGCAACCTGATTGTATCGCGCCAGCGTCGCGCGAAGACTCGCCTGCGCCTCGGGCGTCGGCGAGGTGACATTCGCCGGCAACGCCAGATGCTGCTGCCACGCCGGATCGAGGATTTCAGCCAGACGCTCGTGCGCCGCCAGTAATTCACGGCAGACCAATTCGTGATCGGTATGCGGCACCGGAACTACGGTGTTGACGTTGCCCGTCGAATGCGCCGTCAGCAGCGACACGAACTGAGTGGCCACGGCGGGCACGTGACCTTGCGGATGCGTGGGCGTCTGACCGTAAAAGATCGCCGTGGCGTTCGGATCGGGCTGCATCACGGCGCCGTCGATCGCGACGCCGGCGAACAATCCCCGGCTCCGCGAGTACGACAGGATCTCCGATCGAAGTTGCGCATCGGTCGCCGCCGACATGTCTCTACCGACGGGGCCCGCGGCAGCGCTCGCGCTGGCGCCAATGGTGAACCGCCCGCGCATCAACTCCTCGACCCGCGTCTGGTTGCGAAACACAAGCACCAGATCGGTGGCCTGCAGGCCAGCCTGAAATCCAATGTTCCCTCCCGTGATGCGCACAAAGACCGGATTCGTCCAGGTGCCATCGCTGTTCCGCGCCACCGCGATGCCGCGGCCATGTTTGACCCCCACGATGAAGCCGCCGCGGATCATACCCGGCACGACCACCAAACCTTGAGCATCGGCCAGGAGCGCCCGTGGAATGCCTTGCACGGGGATCGCCATGATCTCCTGCAGCACGTGCCGGGCCTCGATCACGATTTGCCGCTCCGAGGCCTGAGCCTGCACGATGGCCGGAAAGGCACAGCAGAAGATCGTGGCCAGCAGCGCCCGGCGGAGCAAAGGTCGTGACATCGCTTCCTCGCGAAAAAAAATCCTGTGAGTTGGGGCCGAGGAGGGCCCCGCTGAAACGGTCGCCCTGCGACGCACTCCAGTCGAAGGGGAATGAAATCTCGTCGGAGAATCGCCCGTCGGGCAGCCCTATTCGTGGGGCGGCCCCCCACCCCTCGATGGCGGATCATCTTATCCTCGGCAGGCAAGAACGCCTATCTCAGATGCCCGCGTACCGGGCGCAATCGAACCGCACTGTGCCACTGGCAACGACGAACGTCATCCGTGCCAGGGGTCCGATCCGCAACTCGCCCGCTGCCAGGTCTACGGCAATAGAAATCCCGCGGTGTCGGTCTTCTCCTCGTCCAGCTCGTAGTCGCTGAGCACGTCCTGGAGCAGGCTGTAGACGTACCAGTCGAGGTCTGTAGTGCCGCCGGTGAGTTGGTCGGTAGTCTCGTCGTCGAAGACGGTCGCGCCGGGCGTCAGATACGTCGCGCTATTGGCGCCCCCCGCCGTGCCAGTCAGATGCGCCACGCGATCCTCGTAGCTACCGGCCGAAATCCATTCGTTGTGAATGGCCGACAGCGCCGTGATGTTCAGGTCGAAATTCGTCTTGTCGGCAATCAGCAGGTCTTGGCCGCCGTCTCCCTCTAAGGTGTCGAGGCCGAGGCCACCCACCAGCAGATCCAATCCCACTCCGCCGGTCAGGCTGTCGTTCCCGTTGGCGCCGCTCAAGATATCGTTCCCGGCGCCACCGAGGAGCGTGTCGTTCGCCTCGGCGCCGTCACCGCCGGTGAGGAGGTCGTCGCCATCGTCGCCGTCGATGAAGTCATGCCCATGATGGCCGAAGATCTGGTCGTTGCCGTCGTCGCCGAAGAGAGAATCGGCCTTGCCTTCGGCGCCGTCGCCGCCGTCGCCGAGGATCGTGTCGTCTCCCT